>JBAUTD010000398.1:0-2198 GCA_049582045.1 Burkholderiales bacterium | reverse complement strand
GGGCGGAACTCGCCGATCGCGCCGTCGCGGGTGAGTCCGCCCTCGGGGAAGATGCACACCAGCTGGCCGTCGGCGAGCGCTGCGGCGATCGCGTCGTAGGCCTGCTCGAGCCGCGCCGCGTCCTCGCGCGCGCCGGCGATCGGGATCGCCTTCATCGAGCGGAACACGAAGCTCAGCAGGGGGATGTCGAAGATGGCGTGGTACATGACGAAGCGGATCGGCCGCCGCACGGCGGCCGAGACCACCAGCGCGTCGGCGAGGCTCTGGTGGTTGCACACCAGCAGGGCGGCGCCCTCCTCGGGAACGTGGTGCAGGCCGCGGGTCTTCAGCCGATACACCGAGTGCACCAGCAGCCAGGCGACGAACCTGAGCAGGAACTCGGGCACCAGCGTGTAGATGTAGGCCGCCACCAGTGCGTTGAGCAGGCCGGTGAGCAGCAAGAGCTGCGGGATCGTGGCGCCGGCTTCGAGCGCGGCCACGGCGACCAGCGCGGCCGCGACGATGAAAAGCGCGTTGAGGATGTTGTTGGCGGCGATGATGCGCGAGCGGTGGCTCGGCTCGCAGCGCGCCTGGATCAGCGCGTAGAGCGGCACGATGTAGAAGCCGCCGAACAGCCCGATCAGGAACAGGTCGGCGGCGATGCGCAGCGAGCCGGGCCGGGCGAGGAACGACGACACGTCGAGGCCCGCGTGCGCGACCGCATGCGGCGTGGCGAAGAACAGGTCGACCGCGAACAGGCTCAGGCCGATCGAGCCGAAGGGCACCAGCCCGATCTCGACCTTGTGCCCCGAGAGGCGCTCGCACAGCAGCGACCCGGCGGCCACGCCGATCGAGAACAGCGCGAGCAGGAGCGTAACGACGTGCTCGCTGCCGCCCAGCACCGACTTGCTGTAGACAGGGAACTGCGACAGGAAAAGCGCGCCGTAGAACCAGAACCAGGAGATGCCCAGCAGGGACAGGTAGACCGCGCGGTCGGATCGCGCCACCCCGAGGTTGCGCCAGGTCTCGCTCACCGGATTCCAGTTGAACGCGAGCCGCGGGTCGGAGGCGGGCAGGCGCGGAATGGCGAAGCTCGCGGCGAGCCCGAAGGCTGCGACGAGCACGATCAGGCCGCTCACCCACAGCCGGCCGAGCTCGAGCGTCACCAGGAGCCCCGCGACGATCGTGCCGACCAGGATCGCCACGAAGGTGCCCATCTCCACCAGGCCGTTGCCGCCGATCAGCTCCTCGGGGCGAAGCGTCTGCGGCAGGATCGAGTACTTCACCGGGCCGAAGAACGCCGAGTGCAGGCCTTCGAGGAACAGTGCGGCGAGCAGCAGCTCGACGCTCTTCAGGTAGAACCCGATGCCCGCGATCAGGGCGATGCACAGGCCGGCGGCGTTGATCGCGCGGATCAGCAGCGCCTTGTCGAACTTGTCGGCGAGCTGCCCGGCGCTGGCCGAAAACAGCAGGAACGGCAGGATGAACAGCCCCGCGGCGGCGTTGGTCAGCACGTTGGGGTCGACGCGGGAATACTCGGCCGCGTGGTAGGTGACCAGGATCACCAGCGCGTTCTTGAACAGATTGTCGTTGAACGCGCCCAGCAGCTGGGCCAGGAAGAACGGCCCGAAGCGGCGCTCGAGGACCAGGCGGAACTGGCTCTTGTCGTTCATGGCGGGGACATACTACTGGCTTGCTGTCGCGCGCGACAGGGAAGAGCCGACAAACTGGACAGGCGGAATAGCGCCGGCGCCGCATCCTCGTGAAAATCGACCTCTCTTTGAGCCTTGAGGGGGTTTTGACGCGCGCACCTTTATCGTTCAAGCTGGTTGCATGACCGGGTTCGCGCTTTCGCTTGCCGGAACTCTGCGCCGCCACACGATGGCGGCAAGCGCGCTGGTGGTTCTCGGCGCCGCGTGGTGGTGGCAGATTGCCGCGCTGCAACAGCCGCGCGACCTGGTGTGGCTCGCGATCACCGCGTTCTCGGTGCTGACCGGGTTCGCCGCGCTCGGCTGGCTGCGCCCGACGCGGGTGGGAATCACCGCGCCGCAGGCGATGATGCTGCTCGGCACGCTCGGCATGCTCGGCGGCCTTGCGATCGACGCGCACAACGCCGGGCTCGCGGCGATCGCCACGATGTGCGCCGCGAGCGCGCCCGATTTCCTCGCGCTGGCAAAGCTGCACCTGGAGTGGCTGCCGGCAATGCACCTCGGCATGGT
>JBAUTD010000397.1:0-3265 GCA_049582045.1 Burkholderiales bacterium | reverse complement strand
CGCGAGCGGCGCCGGCGCCGCCGCGAACATGTCGCGGTACGCCAGCGCTTCCGCCGCGTCGAGCCGATCGATCACGGCATCGGAAACGGGCTGCATCGCGATCGCCCCCTTCTCAGCGCGCGAGCTTGCCCGAGAACGCGCCCACTTCCTTGCCGCCCGCGGTGACGACGCTGCGGAATTCCATCGACCTCTTGCCTGGCAGTCTGAACAGGATCTCTTCGCGCATCCGTTTGCCGTCCTGCGTCCACTCGTAGTGCGCTTTCATCGTCGCGGCGTCGGTCCACTCGGTCAAGTGGTCGTGGACGTCGCCCTGGTTGCTGACCGCGTACCAGTGCCCCTGCCCGGTGCTCGGGTCGACCCCGAACAGGTCGGCTTCGGTGATCGTCGTCTCGCGGTTCCTGGCCGACATGGCGCAGCGCACCGCCCAGCCCGAGGCGTCCTTGCGGCATGAGAGCTTGAGTGCGAGCTTCGCGGCCGGCTGCCCGGGCTCGGCCATTTCCCCCTTGCCTTTCCAATCCCCGAGCAGCGGGTAGTAGCGCGACGCCGCGGGCAGCGGGTCGGCGGCGAATGACGCGGGCGCGGCCGCGACCAGGCAGGCGGCGGTTGCCATGGCGGCGATGGTTTTCATTGGGAAGCTCCTCCTCGTTCGCTTCCGAAGCCGGCGAGATGCTGGCTTTACGGTGTAAGGTACTGTACACAAGTAACCTTACGTTGTAAAGTCCACCTTCATGGCACGCCGCAAGCCCCTCAGCCGCGAGCGCATCGTCAAGGCGGCGTTGAAGTTGATCGACGCGGACGGCCTGGACGGCCTTTCGATGCGCCGCCTCGGGCAGGCGCTGGGCGTCGAGGCGATGGCGCTCTATCACCACTTCGCCAACAAAGGGGCGCTGCTCGACGCGGTGCTCGAGGAGCTGACCGACGAGACCCATATACCGCCGCGGGGATCGATGCCGCCGCTCGAGCGCCTGCGCCATTTTGCGCGCGCGCACCGGCAGATGGCCCTGCGCCACCCCAACGCGTTCATCCTGATCCCGACCCGGCGCTTCAACACCGAGCGCAGCTTCGCCCAGTACGAGGAGGTGCTGCAGGCCTTCCGCGACCTGGGGTTCGACGCGGCCCTCTCGGCGCGCTACTTCCGTACCCTGGGCTACCTCGCGAGCGGCGCCGGCCTGGCGGACATCGCGAGCCGGGCGCGCCAGCCCGATGCCACGCCGGTGCGGCTGGAGAGCTTCGAGGACCAGCGTTTCCCTCTGGTGAGCGCCGTGGTGCCGCACCTGCGCGCGGCGAACCTGGACGCAATCTTCGAGTTCGGCCTGGACATCGTGTTCGACGCCATGCGACGCGACGCGGAGACGGCTCAGCGCGCGAACAAGCCCTGATCCGCTAGGCCGGCGGCGCGGCGCAGACCTGCTCGTAGCGGTAGCGCTGCTTCAGCAGGCCGTTGTATTCGAACACGTCGAGTGTCTTCTCGTAGGCCGCGCGTGTGATCTCGACGTGAGGCGTCCAGCAGCCGAGTTTCTGGTAGGTGGCGATGCACTCGGCGAGCACCTTCTCGTCGATCTTCGGGAAGTACGGCTTTTCCGCCTTCGCGATCTCGGCCGCCGGCGTCTCGTTCATGTAAACGCGGGTCTTGCGGTAGGCGCGCATGAACGCCTTCGCCATGTCGGTCTTGAGCCACTCGCGCGTCGCCGCGAGGCTGGAGAAGCCGCACGGCCCGATCTGCCTGCCGACCTGGGCCACGATGTGGCCGACCCCGTCGGCGGCGAGCTGCTGCGGAAACGGGCCCTGCTGCTGCACGTACCGGCCTTCGCCCGCGCGGAACGCCTTGTCGATGTCCGCGGCTCCGCCGGGACAGATCGGCCTGATCCTGTCGAAATCGATGCCCGCCTTGTGGCAGGCGTACCTGAACATCGCGCGCGGCTGGCCGGCCTTGAACATCACCACCTCGGCGCCTTCGAGCTTGTTCCAGCTGAAGTCCGGATCCGCCGCGCGCCCGGTGAGGAAAAAGCCGTCCATCTCGTTGACCTGGGCGAAGTGCACCGCCGGCGGCGTCTCGCCCTTGTCGAGCGACGTGAAGCCCTGGCTGAGCGCCGATTGCACCACCTGCGCCAAGCCGTCCTTGAGCGCCTCGATCGCCGACACGCCGGGCGGCGCGACCGACCACTGCGGGTCGAGCCCCTCGGCCTTGAGGAAACCGCCCGACATGGTCGAGATGAGCGGCGAGTAGAACGCGGAAAACAGGGTGAACTGAATGTTGATCTTTTCCAAGTCGATGTCCTCCTCCTCTCTTCTTGTCGGTGATCATAGCGCGCTAAGGCTTGGGCCCGGGTCCGTCGCGCGTGATCAGGGTCTCGGTTTCGCGCACCTCCACCATGGGCTGCTCGGTGAAGCCCTTGAGCGAACCGGCTTCTTCCGCGTCGCGCGGGATTTCGACCGCGCTGGTGGCGTAGGCGGTCACCAGCTCGGCGAGCGAGCGCAGGGCGTGCATGTGGATGCGCTCGTAGCCGTGCGAGGCGTCGATGCCGAAGGTGATCAGCGCCGTTCGCACGTCGTCGCCGGCCTCCAGCGCCGAGGCGCTGTCGGAGCGGTAGTAGCGGAACAGGTCCTGCTGGAAGGCGATGTCTTCCTCGCGGCACAGGCGGATCAGCTTGCGCGTCAGGTGGTAGTCGAACGGCCCGGTCATGTCGGCCATCGCGATGGTGACGCCGAACTCCGAGCTCGCCTGGCCCGGGGCGGTGGTGCCGTTGTCGATGATCACCATCGACGCCACGTCGTGCGTGAGCACAGACGAGGCGCCCACCCCCACTTCCTCCGAGATCGAGAACAGGAACAGGGTATCGACCGGCAGCGGCTCGCCCGCTTCCTTGAGCGCCTTGATCGCGGCGAACATGACCGCGCAGCCGGCCTTGTCGTCCAGGTGCCGGCTGACCACGAAGCCGTTGGGCAGGAACTCGGGCTGCGGATCGATCGCGACCATGTCGCCGATCGCGATGCCCAGGCGCGCCAGGTCGCGCGCGTTGCGCGCCAGCGCGTCGATGCGCAGCTCGATGTGCTCCCAGCCGACCGGCTGGGTGTCGATCTGCTCGTTGAACACGTGCCCCGAGGCCTTGAGCGGCAGGATGGTGCCGCGGAACGAGCCGGTGTCGGTGAACAGCGTGCAGCGCGCGCCCTCGGCGAAGCGCGCCGACCAGTGCCCGACGCGCGCGAGCTCGAGCCGGCCGTTGTCCTTCAGGTTCTTGACCTGGGCGCCCAGGGTGTCCAGGTG
>JBAUTD010000396.1:0-1726 GCA_049582045.1 Burkholderiales bacterium | reverse complement strand
GGCCGAACCTGCGCGAAGGGGTGACGCTTGCGACCGCGGCGGCGCTGTTCGGCTGCGTCCTCGGGCTGCTTCCCGGCGTGCTCGAAGGCGCGCTGCCGCAACTGTTCGTGCTCGAGATGCTGCCGGGCATCGCGCTTGGTTTCCGGGTCGAGCCGCTCGGGATGCTGTTCGCCCTGATCGCCTCGGGGCTGTGGATCGTCAATTCGATCTACTCGATCGGCTACATGCGCGCCAACGACGAGCCGCACCAGACGCGCTTCTACGTCTGCTTCGCCCTGTCGCTGGCGGCGACCATGGGCATCGCGTTCGCCTCGAACCTGATGACCATGTTCCTGTTCTACGAGGCGCTGACGCTGGTGACCTATCCGCTGGTCACCCACCACGGCGACGCCGAGGCCCGCGCCGGAGGGCGCCGCTACCTGGGCTACCTCCTTGGCACCTCGATCGGACTGCTGCTGCCGGCGATCATCGCCACCTGGGCGATCGCGGGCACGCTCGAGTTCACTCCCGGAGGCATCCTCGGCGGGGCGATCTCGAACGCGGCGCTCGGGGCGCTGCTCGCGCTTTACATGTTCGGCATCGGCAAGGCGGCGCTGATGCCGGTGCATCGCTGGCTGCCCGCCGCGATGGTCGCGCCGACGCCGGTTTCGGCGCTGCTGCACGCGGTGGCGGTGGTCAAGGCGGGCGTGTTCGCGGTGGTGAAAGTCATCGTCTACGTGTTCGGGGTGGAGACGCTGGCGCAACTGCGCGCCGCGGACTGGCTGCCCACCGTGGCGGGGTTCACGATCGTCGCCGCCTCGGTGGTCGCGCTGTATTCCGACAACCTCAAGCGCCGGCTGGCCTACTCCACGGTGAGCCAGCTGTCGTACGTCGTGCTCGCCGCAGCGCTGCTCACGCCGCTGACGATCGTCGGGGCGGCGATGCACATCGCGGCGCACGCGGTGAGCAAGATCACGCTGTTCTTCGCCGCGGGCGCGATCTACACCGCCTCGGGCAAGACCGAGGTCAGCCAGCTCGACGGGATCGGACGGCGCATGCCTTGGACCATGCTCGCGTTCACGGTGGGCTCGCTGTCGCTGATCGGCATCCCGCCAGCGGCGGGCTTTGTCAGCAAGTGGTTCATTTTCGCGGGAGCGGCGGCGGCCGGGAAATACGCGGCGCTCGCAGTGCTTGGCGTGAGTACTTTGCTTAACGCGGCCTACTTCCTGCCGATCGTCTACGCGGCGTTTTTCCGCCCGCCGCCTCCCGGAGACGCGGCACACGGCGAGGCGCCCTGGCCGATGATCGCGGCAATGATGGCAACTTCGATTCTGGTGCTCGGTTTCGCCGCCTACGCGGGCGTACCGCTCGCGCTTGCCCGCGCATTGGCCAGCGGCTGACAAGGGGGTGCGATGAATACGCGCGACAAGGAATACTGGCTCGATCGCAGCGAGAACGTGACCAAGTTGTACCGCGGCCTGTGGGCGGTGGGTCTGCTGCTGCTGTCGGCGGACCTGCTGGTGCACCGGCACGAGGAGTTTGCCTGGGCAGGGTGGTTCGGCTTTTACGCGGCGTACGGTTTCTTCGCCTGCGTTGCGCTGGTGATTGCCGCCAAGGAGGTGCTGCGGCGCCTGGTGAAGCGACCCGAGGATTACTATGATCGCTGAGTGGCCGGTCGGCTTCACGCTGATCGCGGGCGGGCTGCTCGCGGCGGCGACGCGCGGCCGCCTGCGCGACGCGCTGACGC
>JBAUTD010000395.1:0-3384 GCA_049582045.1 Burkholderiales bacterium | reverse complement strand
TGCCAAGGCCGCGAGCCCGCAGGAGATGCACTACGGCGACGGCGCCGCCGCGCTGCTGGTCGGGCCCGGAGCGCCTATTGCGCGCCTGATGGCGGCGCACAGCGAGACCGTCGATTTCGTGCATCAGTATCGCGGCCACGACCGGCCGCACGACTACGCGTGGGAGGAGCGCTGGATCAGGGACGAGGGATACATGAAGATCGTGCCGGCTGCGCTGGCGGCGCTGTTCAAGGCCGCGGACGTTCCGGCATCGTCGGTCACGCACTTCTGCATGCCGTGCACGCTGCCTCGCGTGACGGCGGCGCTCGCGAAGCGCGTCGGCATCGCCGAGAGCGCGCTGCGCGACAATCTGGGAGCGGTCTGCGGCGACACCGGCGCCGCGCATCCGTTGCTGATGCTGGCGCACGCGCTGCAGGATGCCAAAGCCGGCGACCGGATCCTGGTGGCTGCGTTCGGCCAGGGCTGCGACGCGCTGCTGTTCGAAGTGACAGACGCCATATCGAAGCTGCCGCCGCGCGCGGGAGTGAAGGGCGCGCTCGCGCGCCGGAAGGAGGAGTCGAATTACGAGCGCTTTCTCGCCTTCAACGATCACATCACGCTCGAGCGCGGCATGCGCGCGGAAGCCGACCACGGCACGCCATTGTCTACCTTGTATCGCAATCGCGACATGGTGACCGGCCTCGTAGGCGGGCGCTGCCGCAACTGCGGCACGCTGCAGTTCCCGCGCGGGCGCTACTGCGTCAATCCGAATTGCAACGCGCTCGATTCGCAGGACGACCAGCCGTTCTCTGACCTGGGCGCCAAGGTGATGTCCTACACCGCCGACGTGCTGACCTACAGCCCGGATCCCCCGGCGTACTACGGCATGGTGCAGTTCGACGGGGGCGGGCGCATGATGGCCGACTTCGCCGACGTCGACGAGGGCAAGGTCGAGGTCGGCACGCCGATGCGCATGATGTTCCGCATCAAGGAAAACGACGCCGCCAGAGGCTTCGTGCGCTATTTCTGGAAGGCTGCGCCGGCGGCTAACGAATAGGAGGTCCGATATGGCAAGCGGAATCCGCGACAAGGTGGCGATCCTCGGCATGGGATGCTCAAAATTCGGCGAGCGCTGGGATCGCAACGCCGAGGACCTGATGGTCGAGGCGTTCGAGGAGGGGATGAAAGACGCCGGCATCGGGCGCGATCAGATCGATGCGGCCTGGTTCGGCACCGCGATCGAAGAGCAGCACGTGGGCAAGTCGGGCGTTCCGCTCGCGATGACTTTGCGCCTGCCGTATATCCCGGTCACCCGGGTCGAGAATTACTGCGCCACGGGAACCGAGGCCTTCCGCGGCGCGGTCTACGCGGTCGCTTCGGGCGCGGTCGATATCGCACTTGCGCTCGGCGTCGAAAAGCTGAAGGACACGGGCTACGGCGGTCTGCCTCAGCGAGGCCGCGGAGGCCTGAACAATTTCTTCTGGGCCAACATCTCGGCGCCCGGCTCGTTTGCGCAGCTCGCGGCGGCGTACCGCGCCAAGCACCGCGTCGATGCGAAGGACCTGAAGCGCGCCATGGCCCACATCTCGGTCAAGAGCCACGACAACGGCGCCAAGAATCCAAAGGCGCATCTGCGCAATCGCATCACCGAAGACGACGTGATGAACGCGCCGATGATCGCCGATCCGCTCGGGCTGTACGACTGCTGCGGCGTGTCGGACGGCTCGGCCTGCGCGATCGTCACCACGCCGGATATCGCACGCGGTCTGGGCAAGAAGGATCTGGTCACCGTCAAGGCGCTGCAGCTCGCCGTGTCCAACGGCCAGGAGGTGCAGTTCGGGGAATGGGACGGCTCGTATTTCGCCACCACCCGAGTGGCGGCCAAGCGCGCCTATAAGGAAGCCGGCGTCGATGATCCGCGCAAGCGCATCTCGATGTTCGACGTGCACGACTGCTTCTCGATCACCGAGCTGGTGACCATGGAGGACCTCGGCATTTCAGAGGAAGGCAAGGCGATCAACGACGTGCTGGACGGTTTCTACGACGCTTCCGGCAAGGTCCCGTGCCAGATCGACGGCGGCCTGAAGTGCTTCGGCCACCCGATCGGCGCTTCCGGGCTGCGGATGCTCTACGAAATGTACCTGCAGCTCGCGGGCCGGGCCGGCGAGCGCCAGCGCGCGGACCCGGTGCTGGGCATGACGCACAATCTCGGCGGCTTTCCGAGCCAGAACGTCTCGTCGGTCACCATCGTCGGCAGCTACGGCGCCTGACGGTCTGCCGAAGCCGGCGAGCGGCGGATCGAAGCCAGGGAGGAGGGCTGTCTTCGATCCGCGCGCTCGCCGCCGCGGTCCTTGAGTTCGTCGACGGCGTAGGCCGACACCACGTAGCGCTGGGCGCCGCCGGCGCGCAGCGCGTCGAAGGGAAAGCAGGTCACCAGCGTCAGGCGCGTTGGGCCTTCCTGCCTGGCGACCCACACGTCACCTCGATCGACTACCTTGGTGCGGCGCACCGCATAGCGCAGGCGCTTGCCGTCGCGCGTTTCGACGAGGACCTCGGCCCCGACCGGCAGCTCGCGCAGGAATGCGAGGTGAGTGTCGCGGTGGCCGCCGATCACGCTGTTGCCCCGCTGCCCGGGCAGCGCGGTGCCACGCAGGTGCCCGGGACCGAATGCCAGCGCGGCGCCATTGGCGCCTTCCAGCACGAAGCGCTCGATGCCGAGCGAGGGCACCGACAAGCGCGCGACCGGCCAAGTGTCGGCCCAGGGCCACGGTTTCACATGCGGCTCTCCCGCCAGCGTGCGCTGCCAGGCTCGGGCAATCAGGATTTGTGCCAGCCAGGCCTTGGCTTGAATCCAGGCGCCATGCGCGAACTGCCATCCGCCGAACGCCAGCAGAGTTGCGATCAGCAGGATCCGCATACGGCCCGCACGGGCGCGCCGGGGGGCCTCGCGGCGAGCGGCGGGCCAGGCGCATTCGACGCCCAGGCAGAGCTCGCGCTCACGCGTCACGCGGCGCTCCTGCGCCAGAAGTGCAGCGCCGCGGCAAGCAGCAGGCACAGCATGCCCGTCAGCAGCGCGAAGCGACTGTCTGTGGCGCCCTGGGGCAGCTCGCCGAACACTTTGTCGTATTCCCATCCCGCCGGCAGGTTGGTCGGGATCTCGGCGTGCGCGAGATGCTCGCCGGCCGGGCGAGCCGGCGTGCGCTCGACCGCGACGAAGCTGGTGTAGCGGGTCACGAGCCGGTGTGCGAGCGCAAGGGCGATCACCTGCGCGCGGACTTGATCCGGCGGCGCGCCCTCGCGCATCGAGTCGATGAGGGAGGCGACCTTGGCGCGCGCCCAGAGCGTACCCATGCCGGCGCCGCCGTGGCCGGCGGACAGGGGCACGCGCGCTTGCCAGACGTGCCC
>JBAUTD010000394.1:0-1773 GCA_049582045.1 Burkholderiales bacterium | reverse complement strand
GCGCGGCATAGATGAGGTAGGTGCCGCGCCAGCCGACGCCCTCCAGCAGGAAATGGGTCGCCGGCCAGCTCACCGTGGAGGCGAAGCCGGCGATCAGCGTGAGCGCGGTGATCGGCCGCCGCGCCGCCGCGCCGAAAATGCGCCCGAGGCTCGCGAAAGCGGGATCGTAGAGGCTCGCCGCCATGGCGACGCCGAGCACCATCCATACCGCGAAATAGGCGACCGGCTCGGCGGCGCGCACGATCAGAGCGAGACCGAGCGCGCCGGTCAGCGAGCCGGCGGTCATGACGACGTGGCCGCCGTAACGGTCGACCGCGCGGCCGATGGTCGGCGAAACCAGCCCGGCCACCAGCAGGCCGAACGAAAAGCCGCCCATGGTGAAGGCGATCGACCAGCCGCGCTCGGCGGCGATCAGCGGCACGATCAGCACCGGCGTGTAGAAGATGCTCCCCCAGGCGAGGATCTGGGTGACCCCGAGCACCGGCACGGCGCGCCAGGGGCCGCGCACGAGCTCGCGAAGGGCGATCATGCCTTCGCCGCTTCGCGCTCGGCCACCCCGCAGTCAACCACCGGAGAGCGCCTGCACGATGACGACTTCGTCCGCCGCGGCGAGCGGCCGCGCGAGGTCGCGCGCCTGCTCGCCGTTGACGAAGATGCGGATGTGGCGCCGGATGCGGTCCTGCTCGTCGACGATGCGAAAGCGGATGCCGGTGTATTGGCTGTCGAGGTCGGCGAGCAGCGCGGCGAGGGTCGCGCCTCTCGCCTCGGCCTCGGCGCGCTCGGTGTAGGAGCGCAGCGCGCTGGGAATCAGGACCTTCATCGCGGTCAGCCGAGCGCGGCGGTCTCGACGGCGTAGATTTCGGGCAGGTGGCGCGCGATGCAGGACCAGCGCCGGCCTTCGTCGCGGCCGATCCACAGCTCGCCCTGGGTGTTGCCGAGGTAGAGCGCGACCGGATCGCGCGCGTCCGCCGCCATGCTCTGGCGCTTCACGGTCCACCAGGCCTGGCTCCTGGGCAGGCCGGCGTCGAGGCGCTGCCAGGTCTTGCCGCCGTTGCGGGTGACGTAGGCCGCGGGCTTGCCGCCGGGGCTGGTGCGCGGCCAGACCTGGGTGCCGTCCATCGGGAACACCCAGGCGACGTCGTCGTTTCTCGGGTGCAGCACGAGCGGAAAACCGATGTCGCCGACCGTCTTGGGCATCGCGCGGCCGATCCTCACCCAGGTGTCCGAGGGCCGATCCAGGCGGTAGATGCCGCAGTGGTTCTGCTGGTACAGGCGATCCGGGTTGGTCGCGCAGATGCGGATGCAGTGCGGATCGTGGAAGGTGGGCTTCGCGGGATCGAAGCCGAAGCCCTCGACCACGTCCAGACCCTTGATGAGCGTTCTCCAGCTGCGCCCGCCGTCGGTGGTCTCGTGCGCACCGCCGCCGGACATGCCGATGTACATATGATTGCCGTCGCGCGGATCGACGATGATCGAATGCAGCTTCGGCCCGTCGGGCGTGCCGTCCTGCACGGTGCCCATCCATTCGCGGAACTGCGGGTCGTCGTTGATGATCGAGAACGGCTCCCACGACACGCCGCCGTCGGTCGAGCGGAACAGGCCCTGCGGCGAGCTGCCCGCGTACCAGAGGTCCTTGTCCTGGGCGCGGCCCGGCGCGAGCCAGAACGTGTGGTCGACCGCGCGCCCGGTCTGCCCCTGCGGCGCTTTCGCGAACGCGGGCGGCTTCGCGGCTTCCTTCCAGGTCCGGCCGAGGTCGGTGGAGCGGAACACGGT
>JBAUTD010000393.1:0-2686 GCA_049582045.1 Burkholderiales bacterium | reverse complement strand
GGCGAGCGCCTCGCGCTCGCAGTCCTCGATCAGGCCTTGCATCGCGCTCAGACCATCCGCGCGCGGAACAGCCACGCCGCGAGCGACAGACTCACGACGCCGATCAGCGCCATCGGCCAGAGCTGGTGCACCAGGATCGAAGCCGGCACGCCCTCGAGGAACAGCTTGCGCAGCACCACCAGGAAGTAGCGCAGCGGGTCGAGGTAAGTCAGCAGCTGCACCAGCTTCGGCATGTTGGCGATCGGGGTGGCGAAGCCCGACAGGATCACCGCCGGCACCATGAACAGGAACGCGCCGAGCAGGCCCTGCTGCTGGGTCGCCGCCAGGGCCGAGATCATCAGCCCCATGCCGACCGCCGACATCAGGAACAGCGCGAGCCCCAGGTAGAGCGTGGCGATGCTGCCGAGCAGCGGGATGCGGAACCACAGCACCGCCACCGAGGCGATCGCGGTCGCCTCGACGAGCCCGATGATGAACCCGGGCAGCGCCTTGCCTGCCAGCACCTCGAACGGGCGCAGCGGCGTCACCAGCAGCTGGTCGAAAGTGCCCTGCTCGCGCTCGCGCGCCACGGTCAGGCCGGTGAGCAGCATGGTGATCAGCAGGGTGAGGATGCCGATGATCCCGGGCAGGAAGAACCAGCGGCTCTCCAGATTGGGGTTGAACCAGGCGCGCGTTTCCAGCCGCACCGGCGCGCGCGGCAGCCCCTGCTGCTCGCTCCAGGCGTCGTTGAAGCGCGCGACGATCTGGCGCACGTAGCCGACCGCGATCAGCGCGGTGTTGGAGTTGCGCCCGTCGACGATCAGCTGCAGCGCCGCGGGCCGCCCGGTGGCGAGCTCGCGCCCGAACTGCGGCCCGATGTGGATCACCAGCAGCACCTCGCGGCTGTCGACCAGCGGCGCGATCCTGTCCGCCGAGCGGATGCGCGCGGCCTCGCGAAAGCTCGCCGAGCCGCGCAAGTCCGCCTCGATCCGGCGCGAGAGCGCGCCGCCGTCCTCGTTGTAGATCGCGTAGGGCACCTGCTTCAGGTCGTAGGTCGCGGCGTAGCCGAACACCAGCAGCTGGATCATCGGCGGCAGCACCAGCAGCAGCCGGCTCCTGGCGTCCTTCAGCACCGCGAGGAACTCCTTCTTCATCAGCGCGAGAATGCGGCCCCACATGGCGCTCATTCCAGGCGCTTGCGCGCGCGGCTCCAGGTCAGGCCGAGGAAGATCAGGGCCATCAGAGCGAGCGCGAGCGTGTTGGGCAGCACCACCGACCAGATGTCGCCGGCGAGGAACAGCGTGGTGACGATCGCCACGAAGTAGCGCGCGGCGAACAGATGCGTGATCGCGCGCACGACCGCGGGCATGTTGCCGATCTCGAAGATCATCCCCGAGAGCAGGAACGCCGGCAGGAAAGTGGTGATCAGCGCCACCTGGCCGGCGACGTACTGGCTCTTCGCGACGCTCGAGATCAGCAGCCCCATGCCGAGCGCCACCAGCAGGAACACCGACGAGG
Source organism: Burkholderiales bacterium (assembly GCA_049582045.1). Classification (GTDB taxonomy): domain Bacteria; phylum Pseudomonadota; class Gammaproteobacteria; order Burkholderiales; family SG8-39; genus DAHVFK01. The sequence continues at coordinate 1,189 of JBAUTD010000393.1, read as the reverse complement.
TGGCGAGCAGCAGCCAGAACGAGCCCGCGAGCGGCACGCCGAACAGCCAGCGCGCCATCGCCACCGACAGCAGCATGCCGCCGATGCCGAGGACGAAGTACGGCACGAGCTTGCCGACCAGGATCTCGCCCGCCGCGACCGGAGTGACCAGCAGCGCCTCCATCGTGCCGCGCTCCCACTCGCGCGCCATCACCATCGCCGTGAGCAGCGCGCCGGTCAGCGTCATGATCACCACCACCAGACCGGGGACCAGGAAGTTGCGGCTGCGCAGGTCCGGGTTGTACCAGACGCGGTGCTCGATGCCCACCGGGATCGGCGGATCGAGCCCCTGCGCCTGCGCGCGCTGCGCGAGCCAGGTGGCGAGCGCGCCGTCCAGGTAGCCCTCGACCAGGCGCGAGTTGTTGGCGTCGACGCCGTTGACGATCACCTGCACCGCCGCGCCCGCGGGGCTGCGCTCGCGCGCGGCGAAATCGCCGCGCAGGTGCACGATCGCGTCCACCGAGCCCTCGAGCAGCGCCTGCGTGGCCGCGCCCATGTCGGGCATGCGCCGCGGCGCGAAATAGCGCGAGCCTTCGAACGCAGAGGTGAAATCCGCGCTGTCGCCGCTCGGCCGGTCGACCACCACCGCCACCGGAACGTGGTCCACGTCGAGCGAAAGGCCGTAGCCGAACAGCAGCAGCAGCGCGACCGGCAGCACGAAGGCGATCGCGATGCTGCTCGGGTCGCGCAGGATCTGCAGGAACTCCTTGCGCACGAGGCCGCGCAGCCGCATCGCCCTGCCGCCGCGCGCCTTCATGGGCTGACCTCGGCGGCGCCCTCGATCAGGCGGATGAAAGCGTCCTCCATGGTCGGCTCGGGCGCGCCGCCGGTACGCGCGCGCGCCTTGATCTCGGCCGGCGCTCCGGTGGCGAGGATCTCGCCCGCGGCCATGATCGCAAGCCGGTCGCAGAACTCGGCCTCCTCCATGAAGTGCGTCGTGACCAGCACCGTCACGCCGCCGTGCGCGAGCGCGTTGATGCGGCGCCAGAACTCGCGCCGCGCGAGCGGGTCGACGCCCGAGGTGGGCTCGTCGAGGAACAGGATCTCGGGCTCGTGCATCAGCGCGCAGGCCATCGCCAGGCGCTGCTTGTAGCCCAGCGCGAGCTCGGCGCTCGCGTCGTCGGCCGCCTCGGCCAGGTCGAACCCCTCC
>JBAUTD010000392.1:0-1643 GCA_049582045.1 Burkholderiales bacterium | reverse complement strand
GGACTGACTCAAGCCGAAGCGCAAAAAAGGCTGATCCAATACGGGCCTAACGAACTTGAAGAAAAGAAGACCAACCCGCTACTGAAATTCCTCAGCTACTTTTGGGGACCGATCCCGTGGATGATCGAAGCGGCGGTGATTCTTTCCGCGGTCGACCGGCATTGGCCGGACTTTGGCATCATTCTCACGCTGCTGGTGGCCAACGCGGTGGTCGGGTTCTGGGAAGAACACCAGGCGGGTAATGCCATCGAGGCGCTGAAGGCCAAGCTGGCGATCCGTGCCCAGGTTAAACGCGATGGCAAGTGGATATCCCCGGCTGTGCGCGAGTTGGTGCCGGGCGACGTGATCCACCTGCGCCTGGGCGATATCGTGCCGGCAGATGCGCGCCTGCTTGCGGGTGACCCGCTGGAAGTGGACCAGTCGGCGCTGACGGGCGAATCCCTGCCTGCCGAGCGCAAGGCGGGCGAGGCGGTATATTCCGGTTCTATCGTCCGCACCGGTGAAATCGACGCGCTGGTGTACGCCACGGGTTCGAACACCTACTTCGGCAAAACCGCGCAACTGGTGCAGGGCGTGCAGACCGCCAGCCACTTCCAGCGCGCGGTGCTGAAGATCGGCAACTACCTGATCATTCTCGCGGTGGCGCTGGTGGCGGTGATTATTACCGTCGCGCTGTTCCGCGGCGATCCGATACTCACCACCCTGCAGTTTGCATTGGTGCTAACCGTGGCGGCGATTCCGGTGGCGATGCCCACGGTGCTGTCGGTGACCATGGCGGTCGGCGCGCGCCTGCTGGCAAAAAAAGAAGCAATCGTGACCCGCCTGGCTGCGATCGAGGAATTGGCGGGGGTGGACATCCTTTGCTCGGACAAGACCGGCACGCTGACCCAGAACAAGCTGACGCTGGGCGATCCGTTCAGCGTGAACGGCATTTCTGCCGATCAGGTCATCTTCAACGGTGCGCTGGCATCGCGTGCGGACAACAAGGACACCATAGACCTGGCGGTGCTGGACGGTCTGAAAAATGATCAGGCATTAAAAGGTTATCAGGTGGTGCATTTCATGCCGTTCGATCCGGTGCACAAGCGCACCGAGGCCACCGTCACGGGCCCTGACGGGAACCAATTCAGGGTTACCAAGGGCGCGCCGCAGGTGATCCTGGAGCTGTCTGATAATGCGGATGATGTGGTCACCGCTGTTGATAAAGCCATCAATGAATTTGCAGCGCGCGGCTTCCGTTCATTGGGCGTGGCGCGGGCCGATGGAGACGGCCCGTGGCAGTTTGTCGGTGTTTTGCCCCTGTTCGATCCGCCGCGCGAGCAGGCCAGGGCGACCATCGCGACCGCGCGCCAGATGGGTGTAAGCGTCAAGATGGTGACCGGCGATGCGATTGCGATCGCGCGCGAAACCGCCAGCAAACTCGGGCTGGGTACCAATATCCTCGATGCCAGCGGTTTCGGTGACACCAAACATCACGAGACGACGCAACTGGCGGAATCCATCGAAAGAGCAGACGGTTTCGCCCAGGTATTTCCGGAACACAAGTTCCACATCATCGACGTCCTGCAACAACGCGGTCACATTGTCGGCATGACCGGCGACGGGGTGAACGACGCGCCCGCGCTGAAGAAGGCCGACTGCGG
>JBAUTD010000391.1:0-2840 GCA_049582045.1 Burkholderiales bacterium | reverse complement strand
CACCCGGGTGCCGCCGCGCGGCGCGCGCGACACCTCGAGCGCTCCGCCCAGGTGGAGCATGCGCTCGCGCATGCCTTTCACCCCGAGCGAGCGCGATTTCGCGAGCGCCTCGGCCGAGATGCCGCGCCCGTCGTCCTCGACCTCGAGCATCAGCGAATCCTCGCCCGCCTCGAGCACCGCCCAGGCGTGCTTCGCGCCCGAATGGCGCGCGATGTTGGTCAGCGCCTCCTGCAGCACGCGGTAGACCGCGATCGCGGTGTCGCGCCCGAGGGTCTCGAGCCGCTCCGCGGGCGGCAGGTCGATGCGGCACTCGATGCCCGAGCGGCGCGCGAAATCCTCCACCAGCCAGCCGGCGGCGTCCGCCAGCCCCAGGTCGTCGAGCATCAGCGGGCGCAGGTCGGCGGCGATGCGCCGCACCGAGCCCACGGTCTGGTCGAGCACCTCGTTCATCTGGCGCGCCTTGGCCTCGAGCGCGGGGTCGAGCGCCGGCAGGCGCTCGCGCAGCCACGACAGGTCCATCTTCATCGCGGTCAGCAGCTGGCCGAGCTCGTCGTGCAGCTCGCGCGCGATGAGCGTCTTTTCCTCCTCGCGCGCCTCGAACACCTGGGCCGAGAGCTCGCGCAGCTCGTTCTGCTGGCGCACGAGCTGGTCCTCGGCCTGCTTGCGCGCGGTGATGTCGCGCAGGATCACGGTGTAGTAGTGCCTGCCGTCGACCTCGGTCTGCGAGATCGACGCCTCGATCGGGAACTCCTCGCTGCCGTCGGCGCGGATCGCGCTGAGCGCGGTCATGTCGCCCATGCGCCGGCTGGTGACCCCGGTGTGGCTGAAGCGCTCGATGTGGCCGCGGTGCGCGGTGCGAAAGCGCACCGGCAGGAAGCGCTCGAGCGAGGCGCCGAGCGCCTCGTCCTTGCGGCAGCGAAAGACCTGCTCCGCGGCGCGGTTGAACAGCACGATCTTCTGCCCGCTGTCGACCGTGATGATCGCGTCCATCGCCGAATCGACGATGGCAGAGAGCTGGGCCTCGCTGTCGTGGACCGCCGCCGCGGCGCGCTCGTCTGCGCGCCGCATCCGGCGCGCCGAGACGAGCACGATCGCGCCCACAAGCGCCAGGGCCCCGACCACCGCGATGGTCGCGATCTCGAGCTCGCTCACGGCGCGCGCCTCAGCGGCATTTGACCAAGGTCAATGCGGCGGACCGGCGCGCAGGCATAGTGCAAGGGACCATGTCTTACCCATCTTCCGAGCTCGTTATCGACCCGGTGCTGATCCGGAAATACGACGTCAGCGGCCCGCGCTACACGTCGTACCCGACCGCGGACCGGTTCGTCGAAGCCTTCGGCGAGGCCGAGTTCCGCCGCTGGCTGGAGAAGCGCAACATCGGCGGCTTCAACCAGCCGCTGTCGGTGTACGTGCACCTGCCGTTCTGCGACACGGCCTGCTACTACTGCGCATGCAACAAGGTCGTGACGGGCGACCATAGCAAGTCGGCGAAGTATATCAACACGCTCGGCAGGGAACTGGAGCTGCTCGCCGGGCCGCTGGGCGAGGAGCGGCGCATCAGCCAGATGCACTGGGGCGGCGGCACGCCGACTTTCCTCACGCGCGACGAGACGCGCGAGCTGGTGGCCAAGCTCGACGCGAAATTCGAGCGCGTGCCCGAATGCGAATGCTCGATCGAGGTCGACCCGCGCCGCATCGAGCCGGGCCGGGTGGCGTTCCTGGGCAGCCTCGGCTTCAACCGCATCTCGATCGGGGTGCAGGACTTCGACCCGGCGGTGCAGCAGGCGGTGCACCGCATCCAGAGCGAGGCCGAGACGCGGCGCGCGATCGACGAGGCGCGCGCGAACGGCTTCCGCTCGGTGAACCTCGACCTGATCTACGGCCTGCCCAAGCAGACGCTGGACAGCTTCAACACCACGCTCGACAAGATCCTCGCGCTCGATCCCGACCGCATCGCGCTGTACAACTACGCCCACCTGCCGCAGATCTTCAAGACCCAGCGCCGCATCAACGCGCCCGAGCTGCCCTCGGCCGAGACCAAGCTGCAGATCATGACGCTCGCGATCGGGCGCCTGACGCGCGCCGGGTTCCTCTATATCGGCATGGACCATTTCGCCAAGCCGGACGACGAGCTCGCGGTGGCGCAGCGCCAGGGGCGGCTGCACCGCAACTTCCAGGGCTATTCGACCCAGCCCGACAGCGACATGCTGGGCCTGGGCGTGTCCTCGATCGGGCGCGTCGGCCCGACCTACTACCAGAACGCGAAGAGCCTGGACGAGTACTACGGCGCGATCGACGAGGGCCGGCTGCCGGTGTGGCGCGGCCTGGAGCTGACCCAGGACGACCTGGCGCGGCGCGCGGTGATCCAGGCGCTGACCTGCCACTTCCGCCTGTCGATCGAGTCGATCGAGATCTCCTACCTTATCGACTTCCGCAGCTACTTCGCCCAGGAGATGGCCGAGCTCGCCAAGCTGGCCGACGAGGGCCTGGTCGAGCTGCAGCCGGACTGGATCACGGTCACGCCCCGGGGGCGGCTGCTGGTGCGGGTGGTGGCGATGGCCTTCGACCGCTACCTGCGCGTGAGCCGCGAGCACGCGCGCTACTCGAAGGTGATTTAGCGTGGAGCTCGCGGCCAACGGCTGGGCCCTGCCGCTCGCGCTGCTTGCGACCGGCTTCGCCTCGGGCGTGCACTGCGTCGGCATGTGCGGCGGCATCGTGTGCGCCTTCTCCGCCAACGGCGGGGGCCTTTCGCGTCAGCTTGCGTTCAACCTCGGTCGCATCTCGAGCTACGCCGCCGCCGGCGCCGCCGCCGGCCTGATGGGCAGCGCCGGGGCCTGGGC
>JBAUTD010000390.1:0-2672 GCA_049582045.1 Burkholderiales bacterium | reverse complement strand
CTGTTCGAGGCTCGGCAGCAGCACGTAATACATGTGAGCGTTGTGGCGGCAGCCGGGCGGAATTACGGGCCGCCGCATGCGGCCGGATTTCTCGCACGGCTCGAGGCGGGCGTGATACCGGTTCCAGAGCTCGACCCGCCGCGCGGTGATCGAGTCGGCCTCCTCGAGCTGGGCCCACAGGAACGCTGCGACGATCTCGCCTGGAAGATACGACGAGCCGATGTCGACCCAGGTGTACTTGTCGACTTCGCCGCGGAAGAAGCTCGCGCGGTTGGTCCCCTTCTCGCGCACGATCTGGGCACGCTCGACGAAGCGCTCGTCGTTCACCAGCAGCGCGCCGCCTTCGCCCGAGATCACGTTTTTCGTCTCGTGGAAGCTCACCGTGCCGAGATGGCCGATGGCGCCCAGGCTGCGACCACGCTGCTCGGTCATCAGCGCCTGCGCGGCGTCCTCGATCACGAGCAGCTTGTGGCGTTGCGCGATGTCCAGGATCGGCTCCATTTCGCAGCCCACGCCGGCGTAGTGCACGGCGACGACGGCGCGGGTGCGCGGCGTGATCGCCGCCTCGATAAGCGACTCGTCGATGTTGAGCGTGTCGGGCCGGATGTCGATGAACACGGGCACGCCGCCGCGCAGCACGAAGGCGTTGGCGGTGGAGACGAAGGTGTAGGAAGGCATGATCACTTCGTCGCCTGGCCGGATGTCGGCCAGGATGGCGGCCATCTCGAGCGCGGCGGTGCAGGAATGCGTGAGCAGCGCCTTGCGGGTGCCGGTGCGCGCCTCTAGCCAGGCACTGCACTTCGCCGTGAACGGTCCGTCGCCGGCGAGCTTGTGGTTCTGATGGGCCTCGGCAATGTATGCGAGCTCCCTTCCGGTCATGTGCGGCCGGTTGAACGGCACCTTCACGCTTCTGGACCCTCCCGCGGTGGCGACGGACATAGATTACACTTAATCGAATGCCTCAATTCACCGGAGGAAAATGAGCGCGCACCCGCGATGAGGTCGACGATCGCATCGGCTTTGAGGCTCGCGGTTTCGGCCCTGATCATTGCGCTGATCCTGTCGCGCGTCTCGGTGCGCGACGTGACGGCGCGCGCGGCCTCCGGCATGCCGCTCTACCTGGTCGCCGCGCTTGCGCTGGCGCTGCTCAGCATCGTGCTCGTAGCCTTGCGCTGGCGGCTGCTGGCCGGCTTGTTCGGCGTCGCGATGTCGATCGGGCTTGCGGTGCGGGCGCTGTTTCTCGCCGTATTCGGCGGACAGCTGCTTCCTTCCGCCGTCGGAACCGACGTTCTGCGCGGCTGGCTGCTGACGCGCAAGGCGAACGGGATACCGCGCGTCGCCGCGAGCCTGATGACCGACCGGCTGGTCGCGCTGTTCGCGGCCTGCCTGCTCCTGCTGCTGTCGAATCGGGCGATCGAGCAAGTCTTTCCCGCGTATGCGGCATATGTCGCGCCCGTGGCCGTGCTCGGCTCGGGCGCGGTTCTGTTCGCGTTCCTGGCGGGACTGCGGCGCATGGGCGTGGCCGGTGCGGCCGGTTTCCGGGCAGGCGCGATGCTGATGGCGCTCGGCATTGCGTTGCTGGTGCAGGGCGCCGCCGTGCTCGTGGCGGCCCTCGTGGCCACGGCTTATCGACTGGACGGCTCCCTCGGCCTCTGGATATCGGTGATCCCGCTCTCCGTCATCCTCAGCGCCATACCCATATCGGTGAACGGCTGGGGCGTGCGCGAGGCCACGATCGTCGTGCTCGCGCAGAAGCTGGGCATCGCCCCGGCGGATGCGCTGCTCGTTTCCGTGACGATCGGCCTGCTAAACATGCTCGCCAGCCTGCCGGGGGCGATTGTGATGCTGCGCCGCAAGGACTAGCGCGCCGTGAACCGCTATTGCTTCATCACCGGATTCCTGCGCTCGGGCACCACGCTGGTGGAAAAGCTGGTGCATGCTCTGCCGGGCGCGTGCATCGGGCCGCAGCCCTTCCCGTTCCTCTACCACGACGCAAAGCGCGCCTTCCTGCGCGACTGCGGGATCGACGGCGAACGCTACCCGCTCGGGCATCTGTTCGGCGAAGACCGCTACCGGCCCGGAGATTTCGAGGCGTTCCTCGCGCGGCACCGGGTGACGCGCGAGGACTTGGAGGCGTCCTTCGCCGCCATGCGCAACTACAGCGGCTGGAAGCTGCCCGCGATGGCGTCCCGCGCCGGGCGCGTGGGCGAGGGCTCGTTCGTCGAGGTTTACCGGGCGCTGTGCGACGGCCTGCCCGGCCTGCTGGGCCGCGAAGGAAGCGATCTGCTGGGTGCGAAAGAAGTGTTCTGCGAGGAGTTCGCGCCGTATTTCCTGGCTCGAGGCGTTTCCGTGGTTCTGGTCCTGCGCGATGTACGCGACGTCATCGCCTCGCTCAAGTTCGGCGGCGGCACGGCCTACGGCGATCGCGGCCTGCCGCTGCTTCACATCGTTCGCCAGTGGCGCAAGAGCGTGGCCTTCGCGCTGGAGCTCTCCGGCACGCGCGGATTCCACCTGGTGCGCTACGAGGACCTCGTCGCCTCGGCGCGCACGGAGCTCGACCGGCTGGCGCGGCACCTCGGGTGCGCACCCGCGGCGGCGGACGCCATCGACGATCTGCGCGATCAGGACGGTCGCGTCTGGGAAGGCAACTCGTCCTTCGCGCCGGTCCGGGG
>JBAUTD010000389.1:0-2349 GCA_049582045.1 Burkholderiales bacterium | reverse complement strand
AGCTCGGTCTCGGTCAGGCGCTCGCCGTCCTTCTCGCCCTGGATCAGGCGCGTGAGCACGTCGGCGTCGTAGTCGCCCGGATGCTTTCTTCGCTCGGCGATCAGGTCCTTGAGGAACGCGACGAACTCGGTCACCGCGCGGTTGCCCGCCTCGTGCATCGCGCTCGTGAGCGTGGGCTCGAGCCCCGAGAGAATCGCGACCGACCAGCCGCGAAGCGGCGCGCGCGCTTCGCGCGGCACCTCGAGCAGGTTGCCGATCACCTCGATCGGGATCTGCGCCGCGAAGGCATCGATGAAGTTGACCTCGCGCGCTTGGGCCATCTCGTCGAGCAGCCGCTCGACCAGCTTCGCGACCTGGCCTTCCATGCGCGCGATCGCGCGCTGGTTGAGCGCGCCCATGATGATCCTGCGCACGCGGGTGTGAAGCGGCGGGTCGTTGAACACCAGGCTCGTGGTGTGGTGCTCGTACAGCGGCGTGTCGCCCAGCTTGGGGCCGAACTCGGCCTTTTTGTCCGAGCTCATTCGCGGATCGCGGTAGGCGAGGAGCGCGTCTTCGTAGCGCGCGAGGAACACCCCGCCGCCCTCGAGCGCGTGCACCGGGTCGTGCTCGCGAAGCGCCGCGTACCAGGGATAAGGGTCGTCGATGAAGTCGGCCGGCGCGCGGGTGAGCTCGAACGCGCGCGCGCGTTCACGGGCGTCCATTCGGCTATTATGCACGGCCATGCAACGCGTTCCGATGGCCGAATTCGAGCCCGGCCTGAAAAAACGGCTCGAGGCGCTGTGGGGCGAGCCGGTGAATCTGTACCGCGCCCTGGGCAACCACCCGGCGCTGACCGCGGCCTGGACCGAATTCGCGAACTCGATCCGCCACGATAGCCGCACCCCGCGCAAGCTGCGCGAGATCATGATCCTGCGCACGGCGCAGATCGCGCGCTCGCACTACGAGTGGGCGCAGCACCTGAGGATGGCGCGCAAGGCGGGGGTCACCGAGGCGCAGATCGACGAGCTCGAGCTGTGGCGCGAGTCGAAGCACTTCGATGCGCGCGAGCGCGCCGCGCTCGCGCTGACCGAAGGCGTGATGGCGAGCGACGTCACCGACGAGGTCTACGCCGAGGCGGCGAAGCACTTCAGCCACGCGGAGTACGTCGAGCTGTGCCTGACCGCCGCGTTCTACGCCATGGTGTCGCGCATGCTCGATGCGATGCGGGTCGAGTTCGACCCCGACATCCGCGATCATTCTCCGCGTCTGCCCTGACGCGGCCGAGAGGACCGTTCGCGATGGCCCAGGCACGCAGCTACCGCTATTACGAGTTCGTGATGGCGGCGTTCGTCACCGTGCTGATCTGCTCCAACCTGATCGGGCCCGCCAAGATCGCGCAGATCGACGCGCCGTTCTTCGGCCCGCTCACCTTCGGCGGCGCGGTGCTGTTCTTTCCCATCTCGTACGTTTTCGGCGACATCCTGACCGAGGTCTACGGCTATGCGCGCGCGCGGCGCGTGATCTGGGCCGGATTCGCCGGCCTCGCCTTCGCCTCGTTCATGGCCGCGGTGGTGGTCGCGCTGCCGCCGGCGCCGTTCTGGCACCACCAGGACGCCTACGAAGTCGCCTTCGGAACGACTTGGCGCATCGCCGGGGCGTCGATGATCGCCTACTTCTGCGGCGAGTTCGTCAATTCCTACGTGCTGGCGAAGATGAAGATCCTCACCGCGGGGCGCTGGCTGTGGACGCGCACCATCGGCTCGACGATCTTCGGCGAGGGGGTCGATTCGCTGCTCTTTTACCCGCTCGCCTTCTACGGCACGGGGATCTTCCCCAACGACAAGCTGCCGGTCGTGATGCTGGCGCAGTTCGTGACCAAGGTCGCGGTCGAGGTGGTGCTCACGCCCGTGACCTACAAGGTGGTCGCGCTGCTCAAGCGCGCCGAGAACGAGGACTACTACGACCGGCGCACCGACTTCAACCCGTTCACGCTCAAGGCCTGAGAGCCAAAATCGGGGTCAGACCCCGATTTTGATTAGTCGTCGAGCTTGCCTTCGCGGTAGGCCTCGAGCAGCCGGCGCAGGCGGGCGCGCTCGACGCCCGGCACGTCGTCGAGCCAGAACTTGCCGCCGATCTCGGCGTAGAACTGGCCAGCCAGATGGTCGCTGCCGTCGAGCTTCCACACCAGCAGGCAATGCTGCCCGATCGAGATCTCGGCCACCACGCGGCTGCGCGGCGAGAAGTACTGCGCGTAGACGCGCTTGAACTCGCCCGGGCCGACCCAGTCGCGATACTCGCGCAGCACTTCGTAGCGGCGCTGGGGCGCATTCGACAGCATCGATGCGGCCTTGATGTCGCCCGCGGTCAGGT
>JBAUTD010000388.1:0-2117 GCA_049582045.1 Burkholderiales bacterium | reverse complement strand
CATCGGCAGCACCAGCTCGCCGTGGCGATGGCCGGCGCGGCGCTCGATCGCGGCGATCTCGCCGTCGGCCCAAAGCGCCACCGAGCACCACTCGCTCGAAGTCTCGATCGCCGCGAATTTCATGCGGCGCCATTCTATCGCCTGCTAGAATTTCGGCCTTCGTGAAGGAGGCGCACATGGCGAAGCACCGCATCGCAGTCATTCCCGGCGACGGCATCGGCCGGGAGGTCATACCCGAGGGCATCCGCGTGCTCGAGGCCGTCGGCGCCAAGTACGGCGTCGAGTTCGAGTGGCAGGAGTTCCCCTGGAGCTGCGACTGGTACCGGCAGCACGGCAAGATGTGCCCCGACGACGCGCCCCAGATCCTGCGCAAGTTCGACGCGGTCTATTTCGGCGCGGTGGGCAACCCGGCGATCGTCGCCGACCACATCTCGGCCTGGGGCCTGCTGATCAACTTCCGCCGCTGGTTCGACCTCTACGTCAACCTGCGCCCGGTGCGCCTGTTCAAGGGCCTGCCCTGCCCGCTCGCCGGCCGCAAGCCCGGCGACATCGACTACATGGTGATCCGCGAGAACACCGAGGGCGAGTACGGCAACGTCGGCGGGCGCATCTACGAGGGCACCGAGCGCGAGATCGTGACCCAGCAGGCGGTGTTCAGCCGCAAGGGCGTCGACCGCATCATGAAGTACGCCTTCGAGCTGGCCAGGACGAGGAAGAAGCACGTCACCTCGTGCACCAAGTCGAACGGCATCTCGATCACCATGCCCTACTGGGACGAGCGCTTCGCCGAGATGAAGAAGCACTATCCCGACGTGCGCGCCGACCAGTACCACGTCGACGGCCTCTCCATTCAGGCGGTGCTCAACCCGGATCGCTTCGACGTCATCGTCGCGAGCAACCTGTTCGGCGACATCCTGTCGGACCTCGGGCCGGCGACCGCCGGAACGATCGGTATCGCGCCCTCGGGCAACATCAACCCGGAGCGGACCTTCCCGTCGATCTTCGAGCCGGTGCACGGCTCGGCGCCGGACATCGCGGGCAAGAAGATCGCCAACCCGATCGCCGCGATCTGGTCCGGCGCGCTGATGCTCGAGCATCTCGGGCATCCGGAAGCGGCCGCCGCGGTGCTGCGCGCCTTCGAGCGCGTGATCGTCGAAGGGCCGCACACGCCCGACATGAAGGGCAAGGCGAGCACGACGGACGTCGGCGCCGCGATCGCGGAGGCCGCGCGCGGCGAGGCGAAGAAGGCGGCGTGACGCGCACCAACTATTCGTCGGGAGCGCCCTGGGAGCCGGTGGTGGGGTATTCGCGCGCCGTGAAGGCGGGCGATTACGTGCACGTCTCGGGCACCACCGCGACCGACGGCTCGGGCAGGATCGTCGGGCTGAGCGACCCCTACGCGCAGGCCCAGCAGTGCCTGCGCAACATCGAGACCGCGCTGATCAAGGCCGGGGCGAAGATGGCGCAGGTGGTGCGCACCCGGATCTACGTGGTCGACATCCGGCACTGGGAGCAGGTCGGCAAGGCGCACGGCGAGGTGTTCGGCGCGATCCGGCCCGCGACCACGCTGGTGCAGGTCGCGCGCCTCCTGACCTCCGACATGCTGGTCGAGATCGAGGCCGACGCCTGGCTGGGCAGCTAGGCCGCCCCTTCCCCCCGCGCGCCGAGTTCAGCGCGACATCTTGCCGAAGAACGCGCCGACTTCCTGCCCGTTCTCGGTGATCACGCTGCGGAAGTCCATTTCGTGCTCGCGCGGGAAGCGGAAGACGACGTTCTCGCGCATCTGCTTGCCGTTCTGCTCCCAGTCGTAGTGCGCGATCATGGTCCTGGCGTCGGTCCACTCGCAGATGTGGTCGTGCGTGTCGCCCTGGTTGTTGATCGCGTACCAGTGCCCGATGCCGAGCACGGGATCGACGCCCATCTGGTCCGCCTCCACGAACGTCATCGTTTCGCCGCGACCGACGAAGTCGCAGCGCACCGCCCAGCCCGCGACGGCCTTGCGGCACGACAGCGACAACGCGAGCTGCACCGGGTCCTTGCCGGGCGCGCCGTACTGGCCGTTGCCCTTCCAGTAGCCGAGGAAGGGATAGAAGCGGGTCGCCGCCGGCGGGGTGAGC
>JBAUTD010000387.1:0-1546 GCA_049582045.1 Burkholderiales bacterium | reverse complement strand
GCCCTCGACCGTGCGCAACACTTGCTTGATGGCGTAATGGCGAACGCTACGCCGCTCCGCGTGCTGATCGTCGACGACTCAGAGGACGACGCCCGGCTGCTGGTGCACCGCATCCGCCAGGCGGGCTTCGAGCCCGAGGCGCTCAGGGTGGACACCCCGCAGACGATGCAAACGGCCCTCGCCGAGCGAACCTGGGACGTGGTGCTGTGCGACTACGCGATGCCGGAATTCAGCGGCCCCGCGGCGCTCGAGCTGCTCAAGCGGAGCGGGCTCGACCTGCCCTTCATCGTCGTCTCGGGCATGGTCGGCGAGGACACGGCGCTGCCGATGCTCATGGCCGGCGCGCACGATTTCCTCGAAAAAGGCCAGATGACGCGCCTCGTGCCCGCGATCGAGCGCGAGCTGCGCCAGGCGCGGATCCGCCGCGAGCACCGGTTCGCGGAAGCGAAGTTCCGCGCCCTGATCGAGAACGCCACGGATCTCGTGGTCGTGGTCGGCGACGATGGGTTGATCTCGTATGTCAGCCCTTCGTTGACGCACCTCGGCGGCTATCTGCCCGAGGAGGCGCTCGGCCGCACCTACCTCGAGTTCGTGCACCCCAAGGACGCCGAGCGGGCACGTGCGGTGCTGGCCGAGGTCCTCTCGCACCCGGACGGCATCCAGCAGAGCGAGATCCGATTCCGACACAAGGAAGGCCGCTGGGTGATGTTCGAATCCCTGGCGCGCAACGCGCTCGGGAATCCCGCGGTGCGCGGCATCGTCGTCAACGCGCGCGATATCACGGAACGCAAGCACGCCGAGGAGCGCGTCCGGGAATCGCGCGACCTGCTGCGCATTGTCATCGAGAACGCGCCGCTGCGGGTGTTCTGGAAGGACCGGGAGTGCCGCTACCTGGGCTGCAACACGGCGTTCGCGCGCGACGCCGGGTTCGGGCATCCGCGCGATCTGTTCGGCAAGGACGACTTCCAGATGGCCTGGCGCGAGCAGGCGGAGGACTACCGCGCCGACGACATGCAGGTGATGAGCTCCGGCAGCGCGAAGATCGGATACGAGGAGCCGCAGACGACTCCGGACGGCCGCACGATCTGGCTCTGGAGCTCGAAGGTGCCCCTGCGCGGCGCCGACAACGAGGTATTCGGCGTGCTGGGCATCTACGCGGACATCACGCAGCGCAAGAAGGCCGAGGACGCGCTGGCGCGCAGCAACCGCGCATTGCGCACGCTCTCGGCGGGCAACACGGCTCTGGTGCGGGCGACTGACGAGCCCGCCTTGCTCGCGGAGATGTGCCGCGTGGTCGTCGCCGAAGGCGGCTACCACGCGGCGCTCGTGGGCTACCGGCGCGACGACGCCGACAAGACGGTCGAGCCGCTGGCGTCGTCCGGCATCGAGCTTTCCCGGCTGCGCCAGTTCCCGATCACCTGGGGCGAGGGCGGGCAGGGCGAGGGGGCGATTTCCAGGGCGATCCGGACGGGCGCGCCGCAGCTCGTGCGCGACGCGGCATCGGAGCCGCACCAGGCGCGCTGGCAGAAGCTGCTCCCGCTCGAGG
>JBAUTD010000386.1:0-1525 GCA_049582045.1 Burkholderiales bacterium | reverse complement strand
GTTTAGCGCCGCGAGGATTTCCTTCGCGTAGGCGTCCGACGGCGCGGACGGCGGGCGCTCGGCGCGTGCGCGCCGGCGCAACGATGTTTTGCTAGGCTTCTTCTTTGACACGATCGGGTCCTGCCACTAAAATGCGCTCCCCTGCCGAGGTGGCGGAATTGGTAGACGCACTAGGTTCAGGTCCTAGCGGTGGCAACACTGTGGGGGTTCGAGTCCCTTCCTCGGCACCAGACTCGGCAAGGCAGGATTCTATCTTGCTTCGCCCGCCCCGTCCGCAGGTCGGCTGAGAAAGTCATGAGAACGCTTCTCGAACCTGCCCTGCGAGAACTCGCCGAGCGAACCGCGACCCCGTTCGCGGTGCGCTTTGCCGACGGCAGGGCGCTGCGCCTGGGCGCGGGCGAGCCGGCCTTCATCATAAGGCTCAACACCTCGGCCGCCGAGCGACGCATCGCCCTCTACCGCCACATCGGCCTGCTCGAGTCCTACTTCGACGGCGAGCTCGATCTCGAGGGGGACCTGCGCCGCGCGCTCGCGACCGGAATGGGCGGCGACTTCGCTCAGCCGAACAGGCCGGTCGCGTTGCGCAACCGCTGGCACGAGCTGCGCCACTCGAACGCGACCTGGGAGCAGGCCAAGGCGAACGCGCGCTTTCACTATGCGCTCGGCACCGAGTTCTACCGCTACTGGCTCGACGACCCGTTGATGATGTACACCTGCGCCTACTGGAAGGAAGGCACGCGCACGCTGGAAGAGGCGCAGCAGAACAAGATCGACCACGTTTGCGCCAAGCTGCGCCTCGCTCCCGGAGAGGAGGTGGTCGACATCGGCAGCGGCTTTGGCGGCTTCATGTTCCGCGCGCACGAGCGCTGCGGCGTGCGCGTGACCGGAATCAACAACACCACCGAGCAGGTGGCGATGGTGCGCGAGGAGATCGAGCGTCGCGGGCTGGGCGGCGCGCTCGAGGTGATCGACACCGACTTCCGCGACGCCCGGCGCGAGTACGACAAGGTGGTCTCGATCGGCACGCTCGAGCACGCCGGGCGCGACCAGCTGGCCGAGGTCGTGCGGGCGCACGCGAAGTTCCTCAAGCCGGGCGGCCTGGGGATGCTGCACTTCATCGGCCACGTCGGGCGCTACGAGACCGAGTTCTTCATCCGCGACAAGGTCTTTCCCGGCGGCTGGATCCCCAGCCTTGCCGACGTGATCGTCGCCATGGAGCAGGCCGGGCTCGAGGTGGTGGACATCGAGAACCTGCGCCGCCACTACGCGCTCACGCTCGACGCCTGGGCCGAGCGCTTCGATCGAAACTGGGACGCGATCCGCGCGCTCGACCCGAAGAAGTTCGACGAGCGCTTCCGGCGCATCTGGCGCATCTACCTGTACGGCTGCGCCGAGATGTTCCGCTCGCCCTACGGCTACACGCACCTGTTCCAGATCGTGTTCAGCCGCGGCAACATCACCGCCGGGAACTACCCGATGTCGCGCGCGCACATCTACCAGCGCGAGCGCGCGTGAGCGCCGCGCC
>JBAUTD010000385.1:0-1641 GCA_049582045.1 Burkholderiales bacterium | reverse complement strand
ATCGCAAGTGGCGCAGCGACGCGATCGCCGCGCGTATCCGCGATTCGAAGCCCGACAGCCACACGGTCGAGATCGAGCCGGGGCTGCTCGATCCGCGCGACGTGGTCGAGGCGCTGGAGAAGGCGCTGCCGCAGGAGTGGGAGATGGTGAACTCGGGCGGCCACAGCTCGTGGTTCTTCGGCCAGATGCCCTCGCGCGCGTGGGAGAAGTTCATGACGATCCGCGAGTTCGGCGCGATCGGCAACGGCATCTCGTTCGCAATGGGCGTCGCAGCGGCGCGCCCCGATCGGACCGTCGTGCTGTTCGACGGCGACGGCAGCCTGATGATGCACGTGCAGGAGCTCGAGACCATCAGGCGTCATGGCCTGAACGTCCTGATCGTGGTGATGAACGACGGCGCATACGGCTCGGAGCTGCACAAGCTGCGCGCGGAGGGGATGCCGGAGGACGGCTCGGTGTTCGGCTACTGCGATTTTGCCGGCATCGCGCGCGGCTTCGGCCTCGCGGGCGAAACCTTCACGCGCCTGGACGAGCTGCCGCAGCGCCTCGCGGAGTTCGCCAAGAGGGGCGGCGCCGCGGTTTGGGACTTCCACGTCTCGGCGAAAGTCCTGTCGCCGACCATGCGCCGCGCCCACCCCCAGCCGGCGAAGCAAAACAAGCCTTAGCGATCGCCCTTGCGGGCGGTATAGTTCCGCCATGCCAGAGTGGACCCCAAGCCTGCGCGTTCCCGACGTCGCGGTCAGGGACGTCGACGCGTCCTTCGCACGCTACCGCCTGCCGCTCGCCAAGGTCGAGCGCCTCGCCGCGGGGATCACGCGCTGGGCGGAGGGGCCGGTGTACTTCGGCGACCTGCGCTGCCTGCTCTGGAGCGACGTGCCCGGCAACTGCATGTGGCGCTGGGACGAGCAGACCGGAGCGGTCGGCCCCTGGCGCAAGCCGTCCGACAACGCCAACGGCAATACGCGCGACCGTCAGGGGCGGCTGCTCACCTGCGAGCACGGCGCGCGCCGGGTGACGCGCACCGAGATCGACGGCTCGATCACGGTGCTGGCCGACCGGTTCGAGGGCAAGCGCCTCAATTCGCCGAACGACATCGTGTGCAAGTCCGACGGCTCGATCTGGTTCACCGACCCGAGCTTCGGCATCCTCGCCTGGTACGAGGGAAACATGGCGCCGTCCGAGGTGCCGACCCACGTGTACCGGCTCGATCCGTCGGGCGCGCTCACGGTGGTGGCCGAGGGCATCAACCAGCCCAACGGGCTCGCGTTCTCGCCCGACGAGGCTATCCTCTACATCGTCGAGTCGCGCTCGGTGCCGCGCAAGATCCTCGCCTGCGACGTGGTCGGCGGCAAGACGCTCTCGAACCGGCGCGTGCTGATCGACGCGGGGCCCAAGGGCACGCCCGACGGCTTTCGCGTGGACATCGACGGCAACCTCTGGTGCGGCTGGGGAATGGGCGAGGAGGGCCTGGACGGCGTTCACGTGTTCAATCCGGACGGGCGCCTGATCGGCCGCATCGACCTGCCGGAGCGCTGCGCGAACGTGTGCTTCGGCGGCGCGCACCGAAACCGCCTGTTCATGGCGGCGACCACCTCGCTGTATTCGCTCTACGTCAACACGCAGGGCGTGGCCGGCGGCTAG
>JBAUTD010000384.1:0-2283 GCA_049582045.1 Burkholderiales bacterium | reverse complement strand
GTGCCGCTCGATCCGCGCGATCGCCTCCTGCGCGAGTTCCAGCGCCGAGACCTCCTTCGCCTTGAGCGCCCGCGCCAGCTCGCGCGCGCTGCGGTACGTCCGGTCGGAATCTGCCACCGCCTGCCTCCTTTCAGCTGTACCCGCGCCGATGATACGTCGCATCGCCGCGGCAGGAGTAAGCTATAGCGGAACCGGGGAGGGCACGCACATGGCTACCAGGAAGAAGGCCAAGAAGGCGAAGGCGAAGCCGGCCAGGAAACCCGCCAGGAAACTCGCGAAAAAGCCGGTCGCGCGCAAGAAAGTCCAGGCGGTCAGGAAGACGGTCGCGAAGAAGAAGCCCGTCGCGAAGAAGAAGCCCGTCGCCAGGAAGAAGCCCGTCGCCGGGAAAAAGCCCGTCGCCGCGAAAAAGCCCGTTGCCGGGAAGAAGCCGGCCGTCATGCCGGCGGTAAGCAAGAAGCCCAAGCAGCCCGCGCCGCCGGCCGCGCCGCCGGCCCCTGCGCCGCTGGTCGGCGAGGAGCGCGTCGGGGTCGTGACGCACTATTACGGCCACCTGTCGGTGGCGGCGGTGATGATCGACACCCTCGCCCTGCGGGTGGGCGACACGATCCACGTCGTGGGCCACACGAGCGACTTCCGCCAGCGCGTCGAGTCGATCCAGCTCGAGCACGAATCCGTCCAGGAAGCCTTGCCGGACCAGGAGATCGGGCTCAAGGTGACCGAGCACGCGCGCGAGCACGACGTCGTGTACAAGGTCAAAGCCTAGAGGGAGGCGCAATGGGCAGATCGACCGCACGCAATCTTCGCAACCGCAGGCGCAAGCAGGCGATCAAGGACAGGCTGCAGCGGCAGAAAAAGCGGCAGAAGAAGGCGCCCTCGAGCTAGCCGCCCTCGCGGAAGTCCGGGTAGAGCAGCATGCCGCCGTCGACGGTCACCGTGATCCCGGTCATGTAGCCGGCCAGGTCGCTGCACAGGAATGCGATGGCGTGGCCGATCTCGTCGGGCTCGCCGACGCGGCCCATCGGGATCTTGCGGTCCAGATCGCTCAGCCCCTTCGGGTCCTGCCAGACGTTGGCGTTGATCGGCGTCTTGATCGCGCCGGGAGCGACCGCGATGATCCGGATCCCCATGGCCGCGACTTCCTGCGCCAGGGTCTTGCTGAACATGCTTAGCGCCGCCTTGGCGCTGGTGTAGGCGCTGTAACCCGCCCAGGGAATGAATTCGTGCACCGAAGTCGTGTTGATGATGACGCCGCGCTTGCGGTTGCGCATGCGTTCGATCGCCTCGCGCGCGCAGTAGTAGGGGCCGTAGAGATCGGTCTCGACCACCTGGCGCCAGGCCGCGACGTCGCTGTCGGCGCAAACCGCGCGCGGCCCGTCGATTCCGGCGTTGTTGACCAGGATGTCGAGGCCGCCGAGCTGCTGGTCGACCTGCCGGAACAGGGTGTCGACCTGTTCCCTTTTCGAGACGTCGTCGAGCTGCAGCGGGCAGGCCTTGACGCCGAACGACCTCGCCACGGCGGCCATCTTTTCCGCCGCGCCGGACTGGTAGCGGTAAGTGATGGCGACGTCGGCGCCCGCCTGCGCGAGGGACTTGACCGTCGCCGCGCCCAGGCCCGAGTCGCCGCCGGTGACGAGCGCCTTGCGGCCTTTGAGTTCGATTGGGATCACGCTTTTCTCCTGTCGCTAGTCGATGAGCTGCACTTCGTAGTCCACGCCCTCCCAGCGGCCCCCGTCCAGCCAGAAGAAGGTGAATTGAATCGTCTCGCCTGCGCCGAGTCCCGCGACGGGAAGCTCGGCGACGTAGGCGCCGAGCCCGGTGTCCCGGGTCTCGATGTCTTGCGCGTCGCGCCAGCCGTCGCGGCCCCAGTGCACGCGGGCCGGCGCCCTGAGCGCGACGATGAACCGGTCGCCCGCGCGCACGTGGCGCGGACGATAACGCGGGCCCCAGACGGCATGGGCGATCTCGGGGCGCTTGCCCCGGTAGCGGCTCCAGGTGGCGGCCGGCCTGTCGACCGGGTGGCCGAGCGCGCGGCTGTAGCACAGCTTGATGAATTCGCCGTGCGTCCAGACCAGCGGCATCGCCGAGCCGCTCGGCTTGCCCGGCTCGAGACGGCGTTCCGGCACGGGATCGCTGTCCCATACCTGCTACGGAAGCAGGCCTGCCGGGCCGGCCATCGCCGCCATGGCCTCGAGATAAGGCAGCGGATCTTCCCCGGCGAGCAGCGCGTAGTGGCCGCGCTCCCCGCCGAGCAGCGGCCAGCCGCGTCCCCGGCCGGTGCCGTCG
>JBAUTD010000383.1:0-2480 GCA_049582045.1 Burkholderiales bacterium | reverse complement strand
CAACAAGGCCGTGCTGCTGGCGCAGGGGCGGCGCGAGACCGGTCAGCGCATCGAGCGCGAGTTCGAGCGCCTGGCGCTGCTCATCGGGCGCGACCTGCAGGGCTACCCCACGCTGCAGCGCAAGCTGCTGGAGGAGATCACCCGGGTCGAGGAGGACTACAAGAAGTGCGGCGAGGTCCCGCCGCCGCCGCCCGACTGGGTCGACGCGGTGAGCGCGGTGGCCAAGATCAAGACCGGCGGCGGCGAAGTGGTGCAGAAGATCCTCACCGACATCCGCCAGTCGCTCGAGGGCATCCACGACAAGGCGCTGGCCGAGTACCGCCGCGCCTACCAGATGCGCCACAGCATCCTGGAAGGCTTCATGCCGTACTGGCGCTCGCTCGACAAGACCATGAAGCAGGTCGACAAGAACATGACCGGGATCCAGGAGGTGGCCGCCGCGGTCGACTCGCAGATGGCGACCTACAAGGAGATCGCCGCCCGGAGCGACGAGGCCGAGAGCAGCCTGACTCATTCTGCGTTCACCCAGTTCTTCATCGCTGCGCTGGTGATGGCGGTGGCGCTGGGCGGCGCGTTCGTCAACTTCAAGCTGATCGCGCTACCGATGTCGGAGATGGTCGGCGCGAGCGACTATCTGACCGCGACGCTGCGCACCTCGGAGGTCGCGGCGCTGGTGATCATCCTGGTCGAGGCCTCGATGGGCCTGTTCGTGATGGAGTCGCTGCGCATCACGCACCTTTTCCCGCGCATCGCGAATCTGAACGACCGCATGCGCCGGCGCATGGTGTGGATCTCGCTCACGCTGCTATTGACGCTGGCCGGGATCGAGTCGGCGCTCGCGCTGATGCGCGACATGCTGATCCAGGACAAGCAGGCGCTGCTGCAGTCGCTCGCCGCGGCGCCCGCGATGGCGAGCGACGGCTGGCTCGGGCGCATCCCGACCGCCGGTCAGATGGTGCTCGGCTTCATCCTGCCCTTCGCGCTCGCCTTCGTCGCCGTGCCGCTGGAGTCGTTCATCCATTCCGCGCGCACCGTGGGCGGCGCGCTGCTGGTGAATCTGTTCGCCGCGGCCGGCTTCGCGCTGCGCGTGCTGGCCAACCTGGTGCGGCAGGTGAGCCGGGCCCTGGTGCACGCCTACGACGTGCTGATCGTGCTGCCGCTGCTCGCGGAGCACCTGGTGCGCTCGCGGCGTACCCGGACGCCCGGCGGCGTAGTGCCCCGAGTGGACCCGGGCGAGACGACCCTGCATCCCCTGTCCTGAGCGGAGAGCGACCATGCGCATCAGAACGCTCGCTACTTCGCTCGCAACCGCCGCCCTCGCGTTCGCCGCCGCCGGCTGCGGCGACTCGCGCAGCCACGCGCAGGCGGTCTACTTGCTGGTCGATACCTCCGGCACTTACGCGCGCCAGGCCGACAAGGCGCAGCTGGTGATCAACTATCTGCTCGGCACGCTGAACCCCGGCGACTCGCTCGCAGTGGCGCGGGTGGTCAGTCGCAGCTTCAGCGAGAAGGACATCGTCGCCAAGGCGACCTTCGACACGCGCCCGAGCGAAGCGAACGCGCAGAAGCGCGCCTTCCGCGCCAAGACGGAGGCCTTCCTAAGGAGCGTGCAGCCGACTGCGCACACGGACATTACCGGCGGCCTGATCCAGGGCGCGGAGTTCCTAAACGAGACCGGCGCGGGCACAAAGACCGTCATCATCTTCTCCGACATGGACGAGGACCTGGACAAGGTGACGGTGCGCAATTTCCCGATCCGGCTCGACAAGATCCGGGTAGTCGCGCTCAATGTGATCAAGCTGAACAGCGACAACATCGACCCGCGTCGCTACATCGGCCGGATCGACGCATGGCACAAGCGCGTCAAGGCCGCCGGCGCGTCCGAGTGGAAGGTGATCAACGACATCGAGCGGCTGGACGGCATCTTCGCCAACAGCTAGCCCAGCCGCTCGACCTGCACGCCGCGCGCCTGAAGCGCGGCGACGATCGCGTCGCTGTGGGCGCGGTCGCGCGCCTCGAGCAGGAACTCGACTTCCGGAGTGCGCACCGAGGCGGTGCCGAACAGGCGCTGGTGCTGCACCTCGACGATGTTGCCGCCGGCCTCGCCGATCAGCTGCGCGACCTTGGCCAGGCTGCCCGAGACGTCGAGCATCGACACGCGCAGGCGCGCGAGGCGCCCGTCGCGTACCAGGCCGCGCATCAGTACCGCCGCGAGCACCCGGGTGTCGATGTTGCCGCCGCTGAGCACGATGCCCGTGCGCCGGCCGGCGAAGCGCTGCGGGTGCTGAAGCAGGGCAGCGAGGCCCGCCGCGCCGGCCCCCTCGGCAACGGTCTTCTCGATCTCGATCAGGGCGACGATCGCCTGCTCGATCGTGTCCTCGGCCGCGAGCAGCACCTCGTCGACGTGCTCGCGCGCAAGCGCGAGCGTCAGCTCGCCCACGTCGCGCACCGCGAGGCCCTCGGCGATGGTGTCGCCGCCC
>JBAUTD010000382.1:0-1919 GCA_049582045.1 Burkholderiales bacterium | reverse complement strand
GCGCAGTGCGGCACGAGGCGCCCTGCCGGCCCCTGCGGGTTTGGCAGCTGCGACGCGCGGTCCGCGACCGCCAGCGCGCCGTGTGCGGTGCAGACTACCGTACCGGTGGGATCCTCGGGCGCCAGGCTGACGGTCGCAATCAGCGGCCATGACGTGTTGAGCGTCACGGCGAGGAGGGCGAGCCAGACTGCAGCGCTGCGCTTCATGGTGTTTCAGGTTGCCGGGCAAGCGCCGCAGGCAGCGGCGCGCCGGTCAGGGAATCGAGAAACGCAATCAGGTCTGAAATCTGGTCGAGCGTCAAGTGCGGGATCAGATCGAGCGTGGCCTCGCGTTGGCCGACGAGCAGGCCGCGGTCCGCTGCCTTGCCCTTGGCGTAGAACTCGAGCACCTCGCGCAGGCTGGCGAAGCGCCCGTCGTGCATGTACGGCGCGGTGCGCGCGACATTCCGCAGCGTGGGAGTCTTGAACTTGCCGAGTTCCGCCTCTGGGCTGGGCAGATAGGCGATGCGCTGGGCCGCCGCGCCGTGAGGTGCGTCGCTGAAGGGTCCGGCGCCGTTGAACGGGCTCGCTGCGAGTGTGCGCAGGCCGTCCGCGCGGCCCGTGTCGAGCGGCCGCCCGGACAGGCGGGGAAGACCGAGATTGTGGAACTCGCCGTCGCTGAAATCCGGCCCCGAGTGGCACAAGGTGCAATGCGCCGGCCCGATGAACAACTCGAGCCCGCGCTTCGCCGCGGGGGAAAGCAGCGTGTTCGCGTCCGGATCGCCGCGCCTGAGCGCGGCCACGTAGCGGTCGAACGGCGCGTCGCGGCTGACCAGCTTGCGCTCGTAAGCCTCGAGCGCCTTGCCGACGTCGGCGACCACGCGGTCCACTGCGCCGCGGCGCGCGAGCGGGGGCATCGGGCCGAAGATGCGTTCGTATGCGCGCTTTAGCGCGCCCTCCGACTCGACCGCGTGCGCGACGCGCCGCCGGCTGCTGCCCATCTCCTTCGGGTTACGGAACACCTGGTCGGGCTGCGACCAGAGCGAGTCCGCGCGGCCGTCGAGGAAGAACCAGTGGCCGTAGGCGACGTTGAGCAGGGTCGGCGTGTTGCGCGTGCCGGTTGCGAGCCCTTTCGCGAGCGGCCTGCCGTCGCTGAACGCGTGCGACGGCTGGTGACAGCTCGCGCAGGAAATCTTGCCGTCGGCGGAGAAGCCCGGGTAGAAGAACAGGTACTGGCCGAGCTGCGCCGCGGCCGGATCGGACGCGAAGCGGTTGGTCGCGTCCAGCGGCGGCGTGGCGAGCGGCGACAGGGCGTACACGGCGGCAAGCGCCGCCGCGCCGAGCGAGGCCATGCTACTTGCCGCAGCAGGGCAGCTTGAAATAGGCCGTGCTCGGCTTGTCGCCGTCGTTCACGGTCACCTTCACCACCCACGGGCCCATCATGTGGAAGTACATCCCGCTGACCGTGACCGCGCCGCTTTGCTGCGCAAGCTTCGGCGCGGAATCCATGCCGTGCGCGAACCCGTGCTTCAGGCCGTGGCGCATGCCGGCCTCTATCCCGATCCGGGCATCGGCCAGGTGCCCGTGCGGGGCCCTGCCCTCGTAGACCTTGAAGCGCAGCGCGAAATACTTCTGGTAGGGGATCGGCGAGGGCAGCGACACGAGCCTGACCAGGTAGCGGTGGTCGGTGGTGTACACGGCGCGCGCGACCTTGAAGTGCGCCGGCGCGTCGGGCATGGGCATGTTCATCTTCATGTCACCGGCGGCGGCGACGGGGGCGGCGAGCGAGGCAAGCAGCGCGCCGAGGCAGATGCGGACGAAGCGGTTCATCGCGGGTTCCTCTTGAAGCAAAGACGGTTGCGCGCGCACGGCCTGCGTGCGCGCGGGCACGGCCTTCCGGCGGACGGCCAATTGCGGACTACGAGAGGAGCAGGCTCGGCG
>JBAUTD010000381.1:0-6332 GCA_049582045.1 Burkholderiales bacterium | reverse complement strand
ACCTGGTCGGTCTGCGCCAGCTGCGCGAGGTCGGCCTCGGTCTGCGCGTCGACGATGATCTCCCCGGCGCGCGCCTCGCCGCACAGCCGCGCGGCGAGGTTCGGCACGTTGCCGATCGCGGCGTACTCCCAGCGCTGCTCGAAGCCGATCACGCCGAGCGTCGCCTCGCCCTGGGCGATGCCGATCCCCAGCCCCACCTCCTGCCCCAGCTTCGCCCAGGCCTGCGCAATCGGGCCAAAGGCATGCTGCAGGGCGAGCGCCATGCGCACCGAGCGCTCCGCGGGCCGCTCGACCGGGAACGGATCGTTGAAGAAAATCATCACCCCGTCGCCGGCGAAGTGTTCGAGGGTGCCGCCGAACTCGGCCACGAGCTGCCCCAGAGTGCGGTGGTAGGCGCGCAGCAGCTGCAGCACCTCCTCCGGGTCGGCGCGGTCGGTGAACGCGGTGAAGCCGCGCAGGTCGAGGAATACCGCGGTAATTTCGCGCCGGTGCGGGCGCAGGATCTCCTCGCCGCCCGCGACGATGGCATCGGCCACCTGGGGCGAGAAGAAGCGCTTCAGGCGCCCGAGGCGCTGAATCGCCGTGACCTGCTGCCCGACGCGCTCCTCGAGCTTGGCGTTCCACTCGCGCAGCGCCTCGGCCTGGCGCCGCACCTCGTCCTGCAGCGCCTTGACGCGCAGCAGCGATCTCACGCGCGCGAACAGCTCGGTCCAGTTGACCGGCTTGGACAGGAAGTCGTCGGCGCCGGCCTCGATCCCCTTGACGCGCTCGGCCTGCGGATCGAGCGAGGTCACCAGCACCACCGGCAGGAGCGCAGTCTGGGGGTCGGCGCGCAGCCGGCGGCAAAGCTCGTAGCCGTCGAGGCCGGGCATCATGATGTCGGACACCACCAGGTCGAGCGGCTCGCCGCGGACGATCTCGAGCGCCCGCTCGCCGTCGAGCGCGGTGCGCACCTGGTAGCCGCGCTGGCCCAGCAGATCGGCCATCAGCTCGACGTTGGTGCGCTGGTCGTCGACGACCAGAATGCGCCCCGTCGCCGGATCCAGCGCGGCCATCTCAGAACACGATCACGCCGCGGGCGTTCTTGCCGGACTCCAGGTCTGCGAACGCCTGCGGCGCCTCGTCGATCGAATAGCGCCGCGTGATCAGCTCGTCGAGCTTGAGCTTGCCCTGCATGTACAGCCCGAGCATGCGCGGAAAGTCGACGCGGGGCACGCACGAGCCGAAGTAGCTGCCGGTAAGCGTCTTCTCCTCGAACGGCAGCGTCATCGTGCGCACCGAGGTCGAATCGCCGGGCTTGGCCACGCCGACCACCACCGCGACGCCGCCGCGCCCGATTGCCTTGTAGGCCGCCGCCGCGAGCTCGCCGCTGCCGACGCATTCGAAGGCGTAGTCGGCGCCGCCGCCGGTGAGCTTCTTGAGCGGCTTGGTCAGGTCCTCGCCCGGCTTGGCGAGCAGCGCGTCGGTGGCGCCGAACTTCTTCGCCAGCTCGAGCTTGGATTCCATCGAGTCGATCGCGACGATGCGCACGGCACCGGCGATCGCCGCGCCCTGGATCACGTTCAGCCCGACCCCGCCGCAGCCGAACACCGCCACGCTCGCCCCCGGAACGACGCGCGCGGTATTGAACACGGCGCCCACGCCGGTGGTCACCGCGCAGCCGACCAGCGCCGCGCGGTCGAAGGGGATCCCGGGGTCGATCTTGACCACGTTGTCGACGTGCAGCGTCGCGTACTCGGCCATTACGCCGCAGCCGGAGAAAATATTCAGCGCCTTGCCCTGCGCGTCCCGGGTGCGCAGGGTGCCGTCGGGGAGTGTGGTCAGGGCCTTGCCCTGGTCGACGCACAGCACCGGCCGGCCGATCGAGCAGAAGCGGCACTTGCCGCACATGTAGATGAACGACGAGATTACGTGGTCGCCTAGCGCGAGGCCGGTGACGCCCTCGCCCACCGCGACAACCTCGCCCGCGGCCTCGTGCCCGAGCACCAGCGGCGGAGGCAGCGGAATGGTGCCGTTGGTCGCCGACAGGTCGGAGTGGCACACGCCGCAGGCGCCGAGCTTCACCATCACTTCGCCGCGCTGGGGCGCATCCACCGTGATCGACTCGACCACCACCGGCTTGTTCAATTCGCGGCACACGACGGCTCGTGCGGATTGCGCCATGCGATATATCCCCTTGTCCGATCTCGCCGCCGAGTATAGCGCGGCCCCTCGGCTAAAATACGCCCCTCGACAAGGAGGTCCAAATGCTCGTGCGCGACAAGTTCTACATCGGCGGCCAGTGGGTCGCCCCGTCCAGCAAGGATGCGATCGAGGTCCACAATGCCGGCACCGGCGAGGTGATGGGCAAGGTTCCGGCGGGGGGCGAGAAAGACGCCGACGCGGCGGTCGCGGCCGCGCGCGCCGCGCTCGAGGGCTGGACACAGACTCCGGTCGACAAGCGCGCCGAGTGGCTGGAGAAGATCTCCGCCGGCCTCAAGGCGCGCGCAGACGAGCTGGCGAAGCTCATTGCGCAGGAAGTCGGCATGCCGATCAAGCTCGCCGGACGCATTCAGGCCGGGCTGCCGATCGCCAACTTCGCCAACTACGCCAAGCTGCTGAAGGACTTCAAGTTCGAGGAGCGGGTGGGCAATTCGCTCGTGATGCGCGAGCCGGTCGGCGTGGTCGTCGCGATCACGCCCTGGAACTATCCGCTGCACCAGATCGCGCTCAAGGTCGCGCCCGCGCTCGCCGCCGGCTGCACCGTGGTGCTCAAGCCCTCGGAAGTGGCGCCGTTCAACGCCTTCGTGCTGGCCGAGGTGATCGAGGCCGCCGGCCTGCCCAAAGGCGTGTTCAATCTGGTGACCGGATTCGGCCCGGCGGTAGGCGAAGCGCTGGTGCGTCATCCGCAGGTGGACATGATCTCGTTCACCGGCTCGACCCGCGCCGGCAAGCGGATCTCGGAAGTTGCGGCGCACGGCGTCAAGCGCGTCGCGCTCGAGCTCGGCGGCAAGTCGCCCTCGGTGATCCTCGACGACGCGGACCTCGCCGCCGCGGTGAAAGGCACGGTCAACGGCTGCTACCTCAATTCCGGCCAAACCTGCACCGCGCTGACCCGGATGCTGGTGCCGGCGTCGAAATACGAAGAGGCGGCGAAGATCGCCGCCGAGGTCGCCAAGGGCTTCGCCCTCGGCGACCCGCTGTCGGAATCGACCCGGCTCGGCCCGCTCAGTTCGGCCGCGCAGCTCGAGCGCGTGCGCAATTACATCAAGAAGGGCGTGGCCGAAGGCGCCGAGCTGGTCACGGGCGGCGCCGAGCCGCCCGAAGGCGTACCCGCGGGCGGCTACTTCGTCAAGCCGACGGTATTCGGCAAGGTCAAGCCCGGCTCGACCATCGAGCAGGAGGAAATCTTCGGCCCGGTGCTGTCGATCATCGCCTACACGAACGAGGAGGAAGCGATCCGCATCGCGAACGACACGCCCTACGGCCTGGCGGGCGCGGTATGGAGCAAGGACGAGGCGCGCGCGCAGAAGGTCGCGCGCCGAATCCGGGCCGGCCAGGTGGACGTCAACGGCGGCGCGTTCAACATGAACGCCCCGTTCGGCGGCTTCAAGCAGTCCGGCCACGGGCGCGAGGCGGGCACCTACGGCCTGGAGGAATTCCTCGAGTACAAGTCGCTGCAGCTGAAGCAGTAGCCTCCGGCCGCCGTTTGACCGGGGTCAAACGGCCCCGGCCGCCGCTCGCTAGCCTAGGGCCATGGACCGGCCCCGAATCATTCGCAAGCGTGCCGGCGGCCAGGCCGTCGCGCCGAACCTCGCCGACTATGCGGCAGTCCGGGCCGGCTTCAGCTGGGAGGCGGCGCGGCGCAGCCTCGAAGGCCTGCCCGGCGGCGGACTCAACATCGCCCACGAGGCGGTCGAGCGCCACGCGGCGAGCGACAAGATCGCGTTCCGCTTTCTCTCGGCTCAAGGCAGCGAGCGCGACGTGTCCTATGGCGAGCTTTCCCGCCTCACCAGCCGCTTCGCCAACCTGCTGCGCGCGCTCGGCGTCGGGCGGGGCGACCGGGTGTTCGTTCTGTCGGGGCGGATTCCCGAGCTCTACATCGCGGTGCTGGGGGCGCTGAAGAACGGCAGCGTCGTCTCGCCGCTCTTTTCGGCCTTCGGGCCCGAGCCGATCGCCACCCGCGTCAAGCTCGGCGACGGAAAGGTGCTGGTCACCACCCGCGAGCTCTACCGGCGCAAGGTCGAGAAGATCCGCAGCGAGCTGCCGACGCTCGAGCACGTGCTGCTGGTCGATAGCCCCGAGTTCGCTCGCATGATGGCGGAAGCGTCGGAAGCGTTCGAGACCGCGCGCACGCAGCCCGAGGACATGGCGCTCGTGCACTTCACCAGCGGCACCACCGGCAAGCCCAAGGGCGCGGTGCACGTGCACGGCGCGGTGCTCACGCACTACGTGACCGGCCGCTACGCGCTCGACCTGCATCCCGCGGACGTGTTCTGGTGCACCGCCGACCCGGGCTGGGTGACCGGCACCTCCTACGGCATCATCGCGCCGCTGCTGCACGGGGTCACCAGCATCGTCGACGAGGCCGAGTTCGACGCCGAGCGCTGGTACGGCATCCTCGAGCAGCAGAAGGTTTCGGTCTGGTACACCGCGCCGACCGCGATCAGGATGCTGATGAAGGCGGGCGCCGGGCTCGCGCGCAAGCGCGCCTACCCCGCGCTCAGGTTCGTCGCCAGCGTCGGCGAGCCGCTCAACCCGGAAGCCGTGTGGTGGGGCGAAGAGGCGCTCGGCCTGCCGATCCACGACAACTGGTGGCAGACCGAAACCGGCGGCATCATGATCTCCAACTTCGCCGCGCTCGACGTCAAGCCGGGCTCGATGGGGCTGCCGATCCCGGGGGTCGACGCCGAGATCGTACTTCGCACCGAAACCGGAATTCAATTCGCGAAAGCCCCGAACGCGGAAGGCGAGCTCGCGCTCAAGGCCGGCTGGCCGTCGATGTTCCGCGGCTACCTGCACGAGGACGAGCGCTATCGCAAGTGCTTCCGCGACGGCTGGTACCTTACGGGTGATCTCGCGAAGCGCGACGCCGACGGCTACTTCTGGTTCGTGGGGCGCGCCGACGACGTGATCAAGTCGTCCGGCCACCTGATCGGGCCGTTCGAGGTCGAAAGCGCGCTGATGGAGCACCCTGCGGTGGCCGAAGCCGGCGTGATCGGCATCCCCGACCCGATGATGGGCGAGATGGTCAAGGCCTTCGTTTCGCTCAAGCAGGGATTTTCTGCGTCGGAAAACCTCAAGATGGAGCTGCTTGCCCACGCCCGCAAGCGACTCGGCGCTGCGGTCGCTCCCAAGCAGATCGAGATCAAGCCCTCGCTGCCCAAGACGCGCAGCGGCAAGATCATGCGCCGCCTGCTCAAGGCGCGCGAGCTGGGCCTGCCCGAAGGCGACACCTCGACCCTGGAGTCCGGATGACGATCGCGCCGCCTCCCTCGGGCCCGGTGCCCTGGGCGCCGGAATTCGCGCTCGGCATGGTGCGCGACATGCTGCGCATCCGGCGCATGGAGGAGCGCGCGGCCGAGCTGTACGGCGAGCAGAAGATCCGCGGCTTCCTGCACCTGTACATCGGCGAGGAGGCGGTGGCCACCGGGGCGATTCACGCGCTCGAGGCCGAGGACAACATCGTCGCCACCTACCGCGAGCACGGCCACGCGCTGCTGCGCGGCATGCCGATGCGAACCATCATGGCCGAAATGTACGGCAAGCGCGAAGGCTGCTCGCGCGGCCGCGGCGGCTCGATGCACCTGTTCCATGCCCCGACCAGGTTCTACGGCGGGCAGGCGATCGTCGCGGCCGGGCTGCCGCAGGCCGTCGGGCTCGCGCTGGCCGACAAGCTGCAGCACCGTCAGCGGGTGACCGTGTGCTTCTTCGGTGAGGGTGCGATCGCCGAGGGGGAGTTCCACGAGTCGATGAACTTGGCCGCGCTGTGGAAGTTGCCCGTGCTCTTCCTCTGCGAGAACAACCTCTATGCAATGGGCACGGCGTTGGACCGGTCCGAGTCGGAGATCAACCTGCCGCTCAAGGCCGCCTCCTACGAGATGCCCGCCTGGACCGTCGACGGGATGGATGTCGTCGCCGTGTCGTCGTCCGCGCAGCGCGCTGTGGAGGCGGTGCGTGACGGAGGTGGGCCGGTCTTCCTGGAGGCCAGGACCTATCGGTTCCGCGCGCACTCGATGTACGACCCGGACCGCTATCGCGCCAAGGACGAGATCCAGCACTGGAAGGAGCGCGACCCCATCACCTTGCTGGCCGGGCGTCTACTCTCCGACGGCCTGGCCACCGACGAAGAC
>JBAUTD010000380.1:0-2298 GCA_049582045.1 Burkholderiales bacterium | reverse complement strand
CGTCGAGCCCGACCTCGCGCTCCCCGGCCATCCCGAGATCTCGGTCATCGGCGACCTCGCCGCACTGCCCTGGCACTCGCCGCCCGTGCCCGGCACCGCCCCGCCCGCCAAGCAGATGGGGCGCCATGCCGCGAACAACATCCTGCTTCGCCTGCGCAACCGGCCGACCAGGCCGTTCCGCTACCGCGACTACGGGTCACTGGCCACCATCGGCCGCAGCAAGGCCGTGGCGCAATTCGGCCGACTCGAGCTCTCAGGCTACCCCGCCTGGGTCACGTGGCTGGGCGCGCACATCGTCTACCTGATCGGATTCCGCAACCGGATCGTGGTGCTGATCGACTGGGCCTGGGCCTACTGGACCTTCCAGCGCAGCGCCCGAATCATCAGCGAGCCGCCGCGCAGGAAGCCGCCGGCGTGAGCGTCCGCCTGCCGGCCTTCCTTCCGTTCACCGCTTGCCGGACGGGCGCAGACGCTTGACGTAGTAGTGGCGGCTCGCCCCCGCGAGCGAGCCAGACAGGCGGCCGAAGCGATGGTAGCCATGCCGCTCGTAGAAACCGGGCGCCTGGAACGAATACGTATTGAGATGAATAATGCAGCTGCCGCGCCCCTGTGCGAAGCGCTCCGCCTCTTCGAGAAGCCTACTGCCCAGGCCGGCTTTGCGCGCCCTTGCCGAGAGCCAGAGCAGCTCAACGTAGCTTTCGCGCCAGTACGACTCCAGGATCAGGCCGCCGCGCAAGCGCCCGTTCGCGTCCCGGATACTCATCACGGTCCGCTCGTAGTTCACGGGCCCCGCCTGCCCGACGTTGAATTTGATGAGCCCGTCCCACAGCGCGCGCGACACCGCCCGCGCGTTCGAGCGTTCGACCACAATCCGCTGCTTCATACGGATCCGCGAGTACGGGTCGGCCGAGCCCCTCGGTGATTCGTTCCGGAGCGAAGGACTGGCTCCCGGCGACCCTTGCGACGCCGGGAGCCGTCTGGGCCAGCGCTCAGAGGTCCTTCGTCGGGGTGCCGGTCTCCGCGTTCGCGATGAGATTGCCGTCGCGTTCCGCGTCGATCAGCTCGGCCAGCACTTCGGCGCGAGTCTTGCCCGCGGCAACGGCGCGAGCCGGATAGACCGAGGGATAGAGCTGGTATGCCTTATCGCCGGTCTCGGCGTTGGCGGCGAAGTCTCCGGTGCTCCTGGCTTCGGTCAGCTCAGCAAGAACTTCCGCGCGCGAGACGCTGGAGGTCGCGACGAGCGCCGGGTACTCCCACTCGTTGACTTGCTGCGCATTCTGCTCGCCGGCAGCGAGCGCGGGCAAGGCAAACAGGCTTCCGACAAGTACTGCGATGACTTGGTGTTTCATGGCGATTCCTTTCGAGAATGATTGAGAAGTTTTGCTACACGGTCACTTTCGCCCGCTCGCGTATATGGGCGATTTCAAACCGCGCGCGCCCCGTTACATCCGTTATTCGGACCGAAATCCATGCGCGAGATCGAGCGTCAGATTGATGACCGTCGCCGAGCGGGGATCGGCCTCCAGCCTGAAGCCGAGCCTGCGGCCGAGCGCAAGCACCGGCTCGTTCGTCGACAGCGCGGTACCGGCGAGCCGGCGCACGCCGGCGTTCCTCGCGGCGGCGATCAGGCTGAGCACAAGCCGGGTCCCCAGCCCGTGCCCCTGCCATTCATCGGCAAGCACGACCGCGATCTCGGCGTGCTCCGGCGACGACTCCCTGACGTAGCGCACGACGCCGACCTGGCGCTCGCGGCCTTCGGACTGCACGGTCGCGATGAGACCGAGCTCTCGTTCCGGGTCGACGTCGGCGAAGCGCCGCAGCTCCTCCAGCGACGGCGTGCGCGCCGACATCAGGCGCTGATAGAGACTGCGCTTCGAGAGCCGGCTGACAAACTCCACCTCGAGCGCGAGGTCCGCGGCGCAGATCGGCCGGATGTTCACGGCGGTGCCGTCCGCGGCCAGCCACGTCTCGGGCGCTGGCTGCAGCGTGCTCGGCGGCCTCACGCTCATCGCGCCCGGCCGCCGCACGGGCGCGACGCTCATGCCGCGGTCCATTCCAGCCTTCCCGCTTCGAGCGAGATCGACGCGTGGTCCAGGGCCTCGATGATCGCGAGGCCCGACTGACGGAGCGTGAAGGACTGGCCCGGCCGAAGTATCACGTCGCGCCGGCTGCCTTGCTCGGTGATCCAGACGTCGCCCGCGTGCGCGGTGATCGCGATGCCCTCGCCGTCGCGCAGGCGCAGGCGGCTTCCGTATTTCAGATCGATTTTCATGTCGCACCCTGGGTTCACCGTAATGG
>JBAUTD010000379.1:0-2694 GCA_049582045.1 Burkholderiales bacterium | reverse complement strand
GCCTCGGGCAGCGCGCTCATCCTGGCCGGCGCGCGCGGCGGATGCGCCGGGATGCGCTCGAAGCCGTGAACCCGCGCGACCTCCTCGATCAGGTCTTCCTCGATCTCGAGGTCGAAGCGATAGCTCGGCGGCGCGACGACGAAGACCTCGCCCTGCCACTCGAAACTAAAGCCCAGCCGCGTAAACACGTCGGCCATCTCCTCGCCGCTGATCGGAATGCCGATCACCTTCTGCGCGCGCGCCACCCGCATCGTTACCGGCGGCCTCGCCGGCAGGCGCGCGACCAGGTCGTCGGTCGGGCCCGGCTCGCCGCCGCAGATTTCGAGGATCAGCCGTGTTGCGCGCTCGATGCCGGCGACGTTGTTGTCGAAATCCACGCCGCGCTCGAATCGGTGCGAAGCGTCGCTCGCGAAGCCGAAGCGGCGCGCCCGGCCCGCGATCGCCGCGGGCGCGAAGAACGCCGACTCGAGGTAGATGTTGCTGGTTTCGGACTCGGCCTTGGTCGAGTCGCCGCCCATGATGCCGGCCAGGCCGATGACGCCCGAGCCGTCGGTGATGCAAAGCACCGATTCGTCTACCTCGACCTCCTGCTCGTTCAGCAGCACTACCTTCTCGCCCTTCCTGCCGAAGCGCACGTCGATCGCGCCGTTCAGCTTGTCGAGGTCGTAGACGTGCAGCGGGCGCCCAAGCTCGAGCATGACGTAGTTGGTGACGTCGACCAGCGCGGATATCGACCGCTGGCCCGCGCGTTCGAGGCGCTGGCGCATCCAGTCCGGGGTCGGCGCGCGCGCGTTCACGCCGCGGATCACCCGTCCGGTGAAGCGGCCGCAGCCCTCCGGAGCGCTGATCTTCACAGGGTGGCGAGCGTCGCTGCGCGCCGGCACCGGCGCGATGTCGGGAGCCTGCATCTTCGAGCGGGTCAGCGCCGCGACCTCGCGCGCAACGCCCAGGATCGAGAGGCAGTCCGCGCGGTTCGGCGTCAGCTTGATCGTGAACACGTGGTCGTCGAGCTCGAGCAGCTCGCGCACGTTCGTACCGGGAGCCGCTCCGGCGGGCAGCTCGAGCAGCCCCGAGTGATCGTCCGAGAGTCCCAGCTCGCGCGCCGAGCAAAGCATGCCCTGGCTCTGCACGCCGCGCATGGTGGCAAGCTTGATCTCCTTGCCCGCCAGCCGCGCGCCGACCCTGGCCAGCGGCGCGAGCATGCCCGCACGCACGTTCGGCGCGCCGCATACGATCGACAGCGTCTTTCCGCCGGCGTCCACCTTGCACACGCTGAGCTTGTCGGCGTCGGGGTGCCGCGCGACTTCGAGCACGCGCGCCGCGACCACGTCGTCGAACGGCGGCGCGAGCGGCGCGCTCGATTCGACTTCCAGCCCCGACATGGTGAGCAGGTGCGCAAGCTCGTCCGTCGTAAGCGACGGGTCGACCAGGCGGCGCAGCCAGCTCTCGGGTACGTTCATGGGCGCGTCAGGCGAACTGCCTGAGGAACCTCAGGTCGCCGTCGAAGAACAGCCGCAGATCGTCGATGCCGTAACGCAGCATCGTCAGGCGCTCGAGGCCGCTGCCGAACGCGAAGCCGATGTAGCGCTCCGGGTCGAGACCGAAGTTGCGCACGACGGTGGGATGCACCTGCCCCGAGCCCGAGATCTCCAGCCAGCGACCCTTGAGCGGGCCGCTGTCGAACATCATGTCGATTTCGGCCGATGGCTCGGTGAAAGGGAAGAACGACGGGCGAAACCGCACTTCCAGAGCGTCGGTCTCGAAAAAACGGTGCAGAAAGTCCGTATATACGCCCTTCAGGTCGGCGAAGCTGATGTCCTCGTCGATCCACAGCCCCTCCACCTGGTGGAACATCGGCGAGTGGGTTGCGTCGGAATCGACGCGATAGGTGCGCCCCGGGGCGATGACCTTGATCGGCGGCTGGTGCATGCGCGCGTAGCGCACCTGCATCGGGCTGGTGTGGGTGCGCAGTAGCAGGTTCAGGCCCTGCGCGTCCTTCAGGTCGACGTAGAACGTGTCCTGCATCGAGCGCGCAGGATGGTTCTCCGGATTGTTGAGCGCGGTGAAGTTGTACCAGTCGGTCTCGATTTCGGGCCCGTCGGCGACGTCGAAGCCGATCGTGCGGAAGATCTGCTCCACCCGCTGCCAGGTGCGCATCATGGGGTGCAGGCCGCCGGCGCCGCGGCCGCGCCCCGGCAGCGTGACGTCCAGCGCCTCCTCGGCCAGCCGGTTGCCCAGCGCTTCCTCGGCGAGCTCGCCGCGGCGCGCCTCGAGCGCCTGCTCCAGGCGCGCCTTGGCGGCGTTGATCGCCTGCCCCGCGCTCTTTCTCTCCTCGGCCGGCAGCTGCCCGAGAGATTTCAGCAGCGCGGTCAGTTCGCCCCCCTTGCCGAGGTAGCGCGCCTTGGCGTTTTCGAGCGCCGCAGGGTCCGCCGCCCGACTCAGGTCGGCGAGCGCGCGATCGACGATGGCTTCGACGTCAGGCATATCCAGAAATGCGAAGCGAGGGTCTGGCCCTCGCTTCTGATCGTTGCGCGTCCCGGCGCCGGGCTCAGTGCGCGAGGCTGGCTTTGACCTGATTCGCGATCTTCGCGAATGCCGGCTTATCGAGCACCGCGAGGTCGGCCAGCACCTTGCGATCGATCTCGATGTTGGCGCGCTTCAGGCCTGCCATGAACGTGCTGTAGCTCAAGCCCA
>JBAUTD010000378.1:0-2541 GCA_049582045.1 Burkholderiales bacterium | reverse complement strand
GCACCCGGGTCTCGCCCGCCTCCGCCACCAGGCAGTTGCCGCGGCTGCCGCTCGCGAGCGAGGCGAAGCGCACCTGCCCCGCGCCGCTACTTGAGCTGCTGCTGCAGGAGCGAGATGATGCGGCGCGCGGTCTCGGAGCTGGCGCCCGCGCCGTTCTTGTCCTGCACCTCGACCACGCTGTTGTCCTTCTCGTCCTTGATCACCACGCGGTACTGCTCGGCGACGACCTTCTTGTCGTCGCTGCGCCAGAACGCGAGCGAGGCGAAGAAGCCCTTCTTCTCCCTGCCCTGCGGGGACTCGGGGTCGGCGTAGCGCACGTAGTACACGCCTTTGTCGCGGTTGCGGTCCTCGACCGTGAAGCCGACGCGATCGAGCGCGAGGCCCACTCGCCGCCAGGCGCGGTCGAAGGGCTCGTACACGGTGAGCGTCTCGACGCCGCCCGTGCCCTTGCTGACTGCAGCGAGCGGCTTGGAGGCGGCGCTCGCCACCTGCTGCCTGGCGAGCTCGTCCTTCGCGCCCAGGCGCACCATCAGGCGGCGCAGGAACTCCGCTTCCAGTCCGGGGTCCTGCGGGCGCGGCTGCCATGCGAGCGTGACGTGCTCCTGGTCCTTGTAGACTTCCTCCAGGCCCTGGTGGCTGATGTAGACCTCGGTGCCCTTGCCGTCGGCCGTGTGCTCGAGCCGGGTGCGGAACCTGTCGCGCAGGCCGGTGGAGTACAGCGGCCCGATCGCCCGTTGCAGGCTGAAGCCGCCCATGCTGCCGGGCAGCTTGGAACGGTCCTCGGCCCAGTCGGTCTGCATGATGCCGAGCTGCGGCTGGTCGAGCTTGATCAGGAAGCCATTCGCCTGCCAGAAATCCTTCAGCACCGGCCAGAGCTGCGCGGGCGTCTCGTTCGACACCACCAGCCAGCGCTGACTGCCGTCACGCGCGATGTGCATGTCCGGGTACTTGGGCAGCACCGTGGTGTCGCCGGCGCCGACTTGCTGCGCGCGCTGCGACTCGTAGCTCGAGAGCGTGGCCTCGCCGCTGGTTGGCACCGCGTAGCGATTGTCGTTGGTCGGCGCGGTGAGGTCGGGCGGAACCTCGAGCGAGGGCAGCGTGCCGGCGGACTTGTAGTCGACCGGCTTGCCCTCGAGCAGGGTATTGGCGGTGCTGCAGGCAGCGAGCAGCGCGGCGGCCGCGAGCGCGGCCGCCGCGGAAAAGCGTGACCGCATCAGGCGCGCCCCTCGACCACCCGCAGGCCGGCGGGGGCGACCCCCGCCTCGTGCAGCGCCTCGCGCAGCGTCTCGTGGAAGCGCTCCGAGAGCGGCGTCATCGGCAGCCGGATCCCCGCTTCCATCATTCCCATCTGCGCCAGCGCCCACTTGACCGGGATCGGATTGGCCTCGAGGAACAGCCGCTGGTGCAGCGCGAGCAGGCGGAAGTTGATCTCGCGCGCCTTCTTCACGTCGCCCACCAGCGCCGCGGCGCACATCTGGTGCATGCCCTTGGGCGCGACGTTCGCGGTGACCGAGATCACCCCGTGGCCGCCCAGCAGGATCAGCGCGAGCGCGGTCGAATCCTCGCCGCTGTAGACCGCGAAGTTGCGCGGCGCGCGCTTGAGCAGGTCGCTCGCGCGCTCGATGTTCGCGGTCGCGTCCTTGATGCCGATGATGTTGGGAACCTGCGCCAGGCGCAGCACGGTGTCGTTCTGCAGGTCGGCGACCGTGCGCCCGGGCACGTTGTACAGGATCTGCGCCAGATCGACCGTCTCGGCGATCTTGCGGAAATGCCGGTACATGCCTTCCTGGGTCGGCTTGTTGTAGTACGGCACCACCGACAGCGAGGCGGTGGCGCCGGCGTGCTTGGCCGACTCGGTGAGCTCGATCGCTTCGGCGGTCGAGTTGCCGCCGGTGCCGGCGACGATCGGGATGCGTCCCTTGGCGTGCTCGACCGCGACGCGGATCAGCTCCTTGTGCTCGTCGAAGTCCACCGTGGGCGACTCGCCGGTGGTGCCGACCACGACGATGCCGTCGGTGCCCTCGGCGACGTGCCAGTCGATCAGCTTCCTGAAGCTCTCGAGGTCCAGGCTGCCGTCCTCGTGCATCGGGGTGACGATCGCCACCAGGCTTCCGGTGATCATGGGGTCCGCCTCTCCGTTATTGCGTTCGATAACACGAAAGTTTAACTGCTTAAGGGCTCGAGCGCGACCTCGCCGGCGTGCGCGCGCAGCGCGCAAAGGCGCTGAATCATCGCCGCTTTCGGCCGCGCCACCCGTCCCTGCTCGAACGCCGCCACCGTCAGCTCGCGCGCGAACGCCGCCAGCAGCTCGCCCGGCGCGAGCAGGAACTCGGGCTTAGACGGCTTTCCGTAGCGCTCGTTCCCCGCCATGAAGGTTTCGTAGATCAGCACCCCGCCCGGCGCCAGCGCCGCGATCAAGTGCCTGAATAGCGGCCGGTAAAGGTAGTTGGCGACCACGATCCCGGCGAAGCGCCCGGCCTCGAGCGGCCATGGGCTGCCGTCCTCGAGGTCGGCGAAGACGGCGGTAACGCCCGCCACGCC
>JBAUTD010000377.1:0-1904 GCA_049582045.1 Burkholderiales bacterium | reverse complement strand
CTTCAGGCCCGCGTCGTCGGGCAGCTCGTGGCGGATGGTGAGCAGCACGTTCTTGCCGCGCGGGGCGAGCTCGTAGGTCACTTCGGACGTTCCGCCTTCCCAGGACCAGGTGTGCGCGAGCAGCTTCATCGGCTCCAGGCGCGTGATCACGCCCTCGGCGCGGTGGGGCGCCGCGCCGCGCGCGCCGGCGGGCGGCGCCTCCTCGGTGATCCGGCTGTTGTCGAACAGCAGCTCGATCTTTCCGCCTACGCGCAGGTCGAACTCGCCGGCGGCGAGCCACAGCGCGCGCTTGTCGGACTCGGTGAGGTAGGCCCAGACGCGCTCGACGGGCCCGGGCAGCAGGCGCTCGAAGCGGACGGTGGAAGGCTGGATCAGGCTGGCGCGGTCGTTCATGGCTTTCTCCTTGGCTTGGCGGCAGGTTTGCGGGAAGACTGCTTCGCGGCCTCGATCGCGTCCTCCGCCCGCAACGCGGCCTCCAAGCGGTCGAGGCGGGCGGCCCAGGCGGCGCGCTCGCGCCGGATCCAGACCGAGACTTCGTCCATCGGCCTGGGGTCGAGCGAGAGGAAGTGGTCGCGCCCCGAGACGCGCCGGCGAACCAGCCCGGCGCGCTCGAGAATGCGGATGTGCTTGGAGACGGAGTTGAGCGAGATGCCGTACGGCGCCGCGATCTCCGTCACGCGCGCCTCGCCCGCCGCGAGCCGCTGCAGGATGCTGCGGCGGGTCTCGTCGGCGAGGGCGACCAGGGTGTCGTCGAGGTCCATGGCCGCGACATTAACCCAAAAGGGTGAATATTGCAAGCCCCCCCCTCGCGAGGGCCTGCCGCGCGCTCAGACGATGCGGCTCTTGTGCTCGGCCCAGTACTTGTCGCGCAGCGGCTTCTTGTAGAGCTTGCCGGTCGGCAGGCGCGGCATGAGGTCGATGAAGTCCACGCTCCGCGGGCACTTGAGGTGCGAAAGATGCGCGCGGCAGTACTCGATCAGCTCGGCCTCGAGCGCCGGGCCGGCCTGCTCGCCCGGCATGGCCTGCACCACCGCCTTGACCTCCTCGCCGAGGTCCTCGTTCGGCACCCCGAACACCGCGGCGTCGGCGACCTTGGGATGGCCGATCAGCAGGTTCTCGCATTCCTGCGGGTAGATGTTCACGCCGCCCGAAATGATCATGAAGGTCGAGCGGTCGGTGAGATAGAGAAATCCGTCGTCGTCGACGTAGCCCACGTCGCCCACGGTGCTCATCGTGCCGTCGCTCGAGCGCGCGGCGCGCGTGCGCTCGGGGTCGTTGAAGTACTCGAACGGCGTCGCGGTGCGAAACCAGATCTCCCCCGGCACGCCCCTGGGCAGCGGCTGCATGTTCGCATCGAGAATATGAAGGTCGCCCAGCAGCACGCGCCCCACCGTGCCGCGGTGCGCGAGCCACTCCGCGCTGGTGCAGGCGGTGAAGCCCAGGCCCTCGGTCGCGCCGTAGTACTCCTCGATGATCGGCCCCCACCACTCGATCATCTTCTCCTTCACCTGCACCGGGCAGGGCGCGGCGGCGTGCACCGCGACCTCGAGCGACGACAGGTCGTACTTCGCGCGCACGTCCGCGGGCAGCTTGAGCATGCGGCTGAACATCGTCGGCACGAGCTGGCTGTGCGTGACGCGGGACTTCTGCACCAGCGCGAGGTAGTGCTCCGGGTCGAAGTGCTCCATCACGATCACCGTGCCGCCGGCCTGGATCGCGAGCGACACCGCGGCCTGCGGCGCCGCGTGGTAGAGCGGCGCGGGCGACAGATACACCATGTCCGCGCGGTATTTCCAGAGCTTGTACAGGAACGCGAACAGCGGCAGCTGGTGCGACGGCGGCTCGTCGGGCAGCGGGCGCAGCACGCCCTTGGGCCGCCCGGTCGTGCCGGACGAATAAAGCAT
>JBAUTD010000376.1:0-3832 GCA_049582045.1 Burkholderiales bacterium | reverse complement strand
CTTGCGCGCTTGCCTGCCCTGGACGCGCAGCCTGAGCGCGGCGGCGAGCGCGATCATCGCGCCGTTGTCGGTGCACAGCTCGGGCTCCGGATAGAACACGTCGAAGCCGCGCCGCGCGCCCTCGGCGTCCAGGCGCGCGCGCAGGGCGCGGTTGGCGCCTACTCCCCCGGCCACCACGAGGCTGGTCAGGCCGGTCGCTTCCATTGCCTGCGCGCACTTCGCGGCCAGCACCTCGACAATCGCGTCCTGGAAGGCTCGCGCCACGTCGGCCCGGAATTGCGTATCAGGAAGGGGATCGGCGCTCCGCACCAGCAGCATGACCGCGGTCTTCAGGCCGGAGAAGCTGAACTCCAGGTCGCCGCTGGCGATCATCGGCCGCGGCAGGCGATGGCGCCCCGGGGTACCGGATTCGGCCAGGCGCGCGAGCGCGGGTCCGCCCGGATAGCCCAGGCCGAGCAGGGTGGCGGTCTTGTCGAAGGCCTCGCCGGCCGCGTCGTCCTGGGTCTCGCCCAGCAATCTGTAGCGGGCGATCCCGTCGACCCGCATCAGCTGGGTATGCCCGCCCGAGACCAGAAGAGCGACGAACGGGAATGCAGGCGGACGCGCCGAAAGCAGGGGCGAAAGCAGGTGCCCTTCGAGGTGATGGATCCCGATCGCGGGAACGTCGAGCGCGAGCGCCAGCGCGTGCGCGAACGAGGCTCCCACGAGCAAGGCGCCCGCCAGCCCCGGCCCTTCGGTGTAGCCCACGGCGTCAAGCTGGTCCAGCGTGCGCCCGGCCTGACCGAGGATCTCTCGCGCGAGCGGGATCAGGCGGCGAATATGGTCGCGCGAGGCCAGCTCCGGCACCACGCCGCCGTAGGCTTCGTGCATCGCGACCTGCGAATGGACCGCGTGCGCCAGCAGGCGCTCTGCCGCGGCGTCGTACAGAGCGACGCCGGTTTCGTCGCAGGAGGTCTCGATTCCCAGGATCAGCATACGCCCGGCATTCTACGGGGCTGGCGGCGCGGCCTCGAATACGTATATAATTCCACTCTTTACGCAAAACCTCCTGGGGTTTGGATGCCGACTGTTCGCGTCAAGGAAAACGAGCCGTTCGAAGTGGCGATGCGCCGCTTCAAGCGCACTGTGGAGAAGACCGGTCTGCTGACCGAGCTGCGCGCGCGCGAGTTCTACGAGAAGCCGACCGCAGAGCGCAAGCGCAAGCTCGCCGCCGCGGTCAAGCGCCATCACAAGCGTCTGCGCAGCCAGATGCTGCCGCAGAAGCTGTACTAGAGCTCAAACACAGACACACCACGCGCCCCGGCGCCGAGCGCCGGGGCGTTTCCATTTCTGATTCCGGATGCCGCTCAAGGAACGCATCACCGAAGACATGAAGGCCGCGATGCGCGCCAAGGACCAGGCGCGCCTGTCAGCGGTGCGGCTGCTGCTTGCGGCGATGAAGCAGAAGGAGGTCGACGAGCGCGTCGAGCTCACCGACGCGGACGTGCTCTCGATCATCGAGAAGATGCTCAAGCAACGCCGCGAGTCGATCGCTCAGTTCGAGTCGGCGGGGCGCGTGGACCTGGCCGAAGTCGAGAAGTTCGAATCCGGCGTGCTGTCGCAGTACCTGCCGCAGCAGCTGGGCGAGGCGGAGGTCGCCGAAGCGGTTGCGGCGGCGATCGCCGAGTCCGGTGCCGCGGGGCTTAAGGACATGGGCAAGGTGATGGCCTTGCTCAAGCCGCGCCTGGCCGGGCGGGCGGACATGGGCAAGGTCTCCGGGCTGGTGAAATCCAGACTGTCCGCCTAAGACGGCTCGCCGGCCGCTAAACTAGGGCCAGGCGGCCGTCCCGTGATCCCCGAGAGCTTCAAGCAGGATCTGCTGAACCGCGTCGACATCGTCGACGTCGTGTCGCGCTACGTCAGGCTGAAGAAGGGCGGCGCCAATTTCACGGGCCTGTGCCCGTTTCACAACGAGAAATCACCCTCTTTCTCGGTCAGCCCCGCCAAGCAGTTCTACCACTGTTTCGGCTGCGGCGCGCACGGCAATGCGATCGGGTTCCTGATGTCGTACGCCGGTCTGGGCTACGTCGACGCGGTGAAGGATCTCGCCGGCTCGGTCGGCATGCAGCTGCCGGAGTTCCGGCCGGCATCGCCCCAGGAGGCGGCGCGCCGGGAGCGCGAGACTGACCTCTACGCCCTCATGGAGCGTGCGATGGAGTTCTACCGCGCCGAGCTGAAGAAATCGCCGCGCGCGATCGAATATCTCAAGGGTCGCGGGCTGACCGGCGAAGTCGCGGCGCGGTTCCGCATCGGCTACGCGCCGGAAGACTGGCAGGCGCTGCGCGGGGCGTTCCCGGCGTACGAGGACAAGGCGCTGGTCGAATGCGGCCTGGTGATCGAAAACGAGGGCAAGCGCTACGACCGTTTCCGCGACCGGGTGATGTTCCCGATCCTGTCGGTGCGCGGGGCGGTGATCGGCTTCGGCGGGCGCGTGCTCGGCGCCGGGGAACCGAAATACTTGAATTCGCCGGAAACGCCGCTGTTCGAGAAGGGGCGCGAAGTCTACGGCTTGGTCCAGGCGCGCGACGCGATGCGCGCCTCGGGCCGGGCGCTCGTGGTCGAGGGTTACATGGACGTGGTGGCGCTGGCGCAGTACGGCGTCAGCTACGCCGTCGCCACGCTCGGTACCGCGACGACGGCTACGCACGTCTCGAAGCTGCTGCGCCTCGTCGAAGAGCTGGTGTTCTGCTTCGACGGCGACGCGGCCGGCCGCAAGGCGGCGTGGCGCGCGCTCGAGGTGAGCCTGCCGCTCGCCCCCGATCACAAGCCGATTCGGTTCCTCTTTCTGCCAGAAGGCGACGATCCGGACAGCTACGTGCGCGCCCACGGCAGGGAGGCGTTCGAGCGCCTGGTGCGCGAGGCGCAGACCCTGTCGGAATTCCTGCTCGGCGAGCTGCGCGGCGCCGCCGACCTCGGCAGCCCCGAGGGCCGCTCGCGGTTCCTGAGCGCGGCCAAGCCCTACCTGCGCCAGATCGCCGCCGCTGCGCTCAGGCTCCAGGTCGTGAAGGAGGTCGCGGCGCTCGCCGGCGTCTCCCAGGACGAGGCCGAGCAGATCCTCGAACTGCGCCCGGCGCGGTCCTACGTGCGCCCTGCGCCGGCGAAGCCGCAGCCCTCGCGCCAGTTCGCTCTCGAGGAGCGGCTGCTCGCACTGGTGTTCGCCAAGCCGTCGCTCGCGCTCGAGGTCGATCCGGGCCTGCTCGACCCATTGCTCGAGGAGAGCAAGGCGTTGGCGGAAATCGTCGCGGCGCTCAAGCGAACCGAGCGGCCCGATGAGGTGTCGGACGGGATGTTGATCGAGCTGCTGGGCGAGTCTCCGCACCGGGACTTGCTCGCGCGCGCGCAGGCGACGCTGTGGATGTCGCTCAGGCTCTCGCCGGAGGAGGCGCTGGGCGAGTTCCGCGATACCCTGTCCAAGCTCGCCACGCGCGCCTCGGCGGAGGAGAAGGCGCTGCTGGCGAAGATTCTCAAGAAGTCCGCAACGGCAGAAGAAGAAAGGATTTTTCAGGAACGTTACATGTCTAAAGGCCCTTGAGATTCATTGATTTGCTACAATATACGGTTTCGCCGGACCTTCCGTGGTTCGGGACCTGACGTGAGGCAAGGATGGCCAAGGACAAGCGCAAGACGACCCATAAGAAGGCGGGCAAGGCGAGCAAGAAGGTAAAAGACGTCAAGAAGCTGAAGCTCAAGCCGGCCGCCAAGGCGCGTCCGGCGGCCAAGAAGAAGGCCAAGGTCGTGCGCGCGGCGCCCAAGGCGGCGCGCAAGCCTGCCAAGCGCGCAGCGCCCAAGAAGC
>JBAUTD010000375.1:0-1523 GCA_049582045.1 Burkholderiales bacterium | reverse complement strand
CTTCTACTTGCACGCCTACCGCATCGGGCTCAAGTTCGACCGCGGCGAGCACGACGGCTTCGACCTCTTCCTCACCCATCGCTTCGAGGGCTTTCCATCGGACCGCATCCCGTCGAGCCTGGCGGGCATGGCCGCGCGCGAGCCCGGAATGGACGCCGGAGTGGGCTACGAGCGGCGCTTTCGCTGGGGCACGGTATTCGGCGAGGCGCTGCGCGACGTGAGCCACACCTCGGGCGGCAACGAGCTGCGCCTGGGTTACAACTACGACTGGCAGCGCGGGCGCCTGCGGCTGCGGCCCTACGCCATGGTCTACGCGCGCAGCGCGCGCCTGAACGACTACTACTACGGCGTGCGCCCGGACGAGGCGACGCCGACGCGTCCCGCCTACCAGGCCGGCGCCGGCTTCAACGACGAGATCGGGCTGTACGGCTCCTACCACCTCACCGAGCGCTGGCGCCTGCTGGCGGGGGTTTCCGCGACGCGCCTGTCGAGCGAGATCCGCGACAGCCCGGTCGTCAAGGACCGGATGGAGATCACGGCCATGGCTGGCGTCGCCTAC
The DNA here is from genome assembly GCA_049582045.1 of Burkholderiales bacterium. GTDB lineage: Bacteria > Pseudomonadota > Gammaproteobacteria > Burkholderiales > SG8-39 > DAHVFK01. The sequence continues at coordinate 964 of JBAUTD010000375.1, read as the reverse complement.
GACTTCTCCCCGCGGCACGAGGCCGCGGCGCACGGCGGCGAGCCGCTGGTCGTCAAGCTGCTGTACGGAAAGTCGACCGACTGCAACCTGATGCCGATCATGGGGCTGAGCTGCACCTCCACCGCCACGGTCGACCAGACCCGCGTCGCCGGGATCGAGATCGGGCGGCCGTTCGTGCAGCGACTGAACGGCTGGCCGCTCGACTTCGTCGGCTACCTCGGGCTGCTGCGCCACGACGAGCGCGGGCTGCAGCCGGATTCCTGGCAGTTCAACGCCTACGTGAAGGGCTACTGGTACGGCTTTCCCTGGAGCGACCGCGTGCGCACCCGGGTCGGCTTCGGCACCGGGCTGTCGTACGCGCAGCGCATTCCGTACGTCGAGGCGCGCGATCAGGCCAAACGCGGGCGCAGCACCTCGCGCCTGCTGAACTATCTCGATCCGAGCATCGACGTCAGCGTCGGCGACCTGCTGGGCAGGCGCTCGCTGCGCGAGACCTACTTCGGCTTCGGCGTGACCCACCGCTCGGGGATCTTCGGCAGCTCGCAGCTGTTCGGCAACGTCGACGGCGGCTCGAACTACATCTACACCTACGTCGAGTGGCAGATGTAGTGACGCGGGGGTGAGAATCGCCTTACCCCCGCACCCCCTCTAATTGGGCGGCGTCGCGGCGACGATCGAGTTCTTGCCCTGCTGCTTGGCCTGGTACATCGCCCGGTCCGCCTGCGCCACGATCGAGTCCAGGTTACGCCCGTCGGCGGGGAACCCGGCCACGCCGATGCTGACGCTCGAATCGACGCGCGCGCCGCGCAGGCTCAAGGGCGCATTGACGATCTTCCAGCGGATCCGCTCGGCGACGTCGAGCGCGCCCTTGAGCGGGGTCTCGGGCAGCAGCACGATGAACTCGTCGCCGCCGTAGCGCGCCGAGATGTCGGTGTAGCGCAGCTCGCCCTGGATGCACAGCGCG
>JBAUTD010000374.1:0-13579 GCA_049582045.1 Burkholderiales bacterium | reverse complement strand
AAGCCCGCGTCGCCGTAGTTGGTCAGGCCGCGCCCGAGGCCGCTGGAAGAATCGTCCTTCATGACGGGGCGATTCTAACCCCGGCCCGCCGCCGGCGATCGGCTCAACGCTCCTGCCCCGCTTCGTGAAACGCCCGTTGCACGGGCGAGAGCAGGTATTCGAGGATGCTGCGGGTGCCGAGGTGGATCTCGGCGCCGACCTGCATCCCGGCGCCCAGCGCGAAGCGCGCGCCGTCCGATTCGAGCGCCTGGTCCTTGAGCGCCACCACCGCCCGGTACGCGAGCGGCCCCATCGGCCGGTCGCGCCCGGTAAGCGCGTCCGAGCGCATGTTGGCTGACGGGGCCTCGGTCGCATCCGCGCTCACGCGCTCGACCGTCCCTTCGACCATGCCGTACTTCTGGAACTGAAACGGCGCGAGCTTGAGTTTCACTTTCTGGCCCGGGTGCACGAAACCGATGTCGTCGTTGCCGACCCAGACTTCGGCCACCAGCCGCCCGCCCGCGGGCACGAGCGTCATCAGGATCGTGCCGGGCGCGGCTACGGTACCGATCGTGTGGGTGGCGAGGTCCTTGACGATGCCGTCCGAGGGCGCCCGCAGCTCGAGCAGCGCCGAGCGGTGCGTGCTCTTGGCGAGCTCCTGGCGCGCGCGTTCGAGCTGTCCTTCGACCTCCGCCCGCTCTGCTTCGAGGCTTCGGCGGTAGTCCGCACCGATCTGCGCGATCTTGTGGCGCGACTGCTCGATCAGCGCGAGGTTGGAGCGGATGACGAATTCCTGCGTGCGCAGGTCCTGCTCTTTTTCGATCCGCTCGCGGCGCTTGTCGGCGGCCATGAGCTCGCCCGCAAACCCGCCGCGCGCGAGCTTCTCGTAGGCCTGCTCCTGCGCGACGTAGGTCGGCAGCACCTGCTCGAGCTTCGCCTTGGTCGTGCGCGCCGCGGCGAGATCGTTTTGCGCCTTGTCGAGCAGGCTTCGCTCCTGCGCCACCGCGTTCTCGTAGGCCGAGACGTTGGCCCGGTACTGCGACTGCGCCTGACGGTACAGGGCAGGCGGATCGTCGCCCATGCGGGCAAGCTCCTTGCCTTCGAGCTGCGCGACGATGCGGCGCAGCGCGAGGCGCTTGAGCTGGAACTCGTTCGACACCGCTTTCAGATCCGCTTCGGTCAGCACCGGGTCCATCCGCACCAGAACCTGCCCCACCTTTACGCTCTCGCCCTCGTGAATGAGGATCTCCTTCACCACGCCCTGCTCGGTCGGCTGCACGATCTGCAGGTACTGGGCGGGCACGAGCTTGCCGTCGGCCACCGCCACGATGTCGAGCCGCCCGAGCACCGCCCACGCAAGCAGGCTCGCGAGCAGCGCCGCGAGCAGGCCGAACATCCATCCCGCGAGCGGCGCGGGCGGCCGCTCCTGGATGCGTAAGAGCGGCGGCGCGAAATCGCTCGGATCGGCCATATCGTCAGGCCAGCTTCACGTAGCCTTCCTGCAGCCCGTCGAACGTGTGCAGGGATTGCGCGTCCGACCCAAACCCTGCCGCGCCGATGATCTGCTGCGCGGACGTAACGCTGATACCCGTGAAGCCGCCGTTCTTGCCGTACCAGTAGGCGAGATCTCCGCCGAGTGCGTAATCGTCCGAGCCCGAGAGATGGAACTGCAACAGCGCGTTGGTCATCGCCCAGCTCGTGAGGCCGGGGCTTTGCGCCAGCGCCTGGTCGAACTCGTTGACCATGCCCAGGAAATCGAAGGTCTCGACCTTCTTGTTGAACAGCGGGTCCGACGAATTGGCGTCGAACTGGCTGGTCGCATCGAGAATGATCTGAAGGTTGAGCACGTTGTTGTTGCCCGCGTACCAGTCCTTGAGAACCATCTTGTCGTTCTGGCCGACGTTGACCACCAGGTCGTTGCCGGTCTTGGACAAGCTCAGATCGTCGTAGGTGATCCCGCCGCCGAAGGAGAGCGTGTTCTGCGCCCCCGCGGCCGAGTACACGGTGTCGACTCCGTCGCCGGCATTGAACGCGACCACGTTGCTGCCCGCGCCGGTGGAGATGACGTCGTCGCCGGTGCCACCGGCGAGCAGGTCGTTGCCTGAGCTTCCATTCAACGTGTCGTTGCCCGCTCCGCCATCCAGCAGACCGTTGCCGCTGCCGCTCTTCGTAATCGTGTCGTTTCCGTCCAGCCCCTGCTCGAGCGTATTGCCGGCTGCCGCCGAGAGACTGTCAGTACCCGAAGTCCCGATAATAGTGTTCGACCAAGCGTCCAGCTCCGTCGCGCCCATCACGGTTCCGTCTGCAAGACGGATCTCCTCGACGCGATAGGCCGTGCCCGAATACCACTGTTGCAGGGTCACACGGTCTGTTGCGAGCGGATCGTTCGGATCCAGCACATCGATTCGAAGATCCTGTCCGGACCGGGATTGCTTGAGATCCGAGAGCGATATTCCCGATCCGAAGACCAGACTGTCGGTCACGCCAGAGCTAGGGTCGTAATCGTAGACGGCATCCTGCCCGCCTCCGCGCCCGAACAAGTAGGTATCGCTACCCCCATCGCCCCGCAGGTAGTCGTTGCCGGCGCCGCCGTCCATTACGTCATTGCCCGCCTCGCCGTAGAGGCTATCGTTGCCCGTTCCCCCGATCAGCGTGTCGTTGCCGTTTCGTCCGTAGATCGTGTCGTTGCCGTCCCCGCCGTCGATCGTGTCGCTCAGGTCGTTGAAGCCGGTGAGCGTCTCCCCGACGCTCGTGCCCGCGAGCACCATCTGCGCGAGCGTCCCGCGGGTCCACACAGTGCCATCGTCGAAGCGCACCTCGTCCACCCCGTAGTCGCTCACCGACAGGTCGCTGCGGAACTGCTGCGACGAGGCGATCGAGTCGGCCGTGCCCGCGATCGAGAGCACCAGGTCGCCGCCGTTTCGCCGCGCCACCACCTCCCCGGGCAGCACCCCGGCCTTGAACCGGATCACATCGGTCGTGATCGAAGCGTCCGTGTCCGGCCAGCCGTTCCAGGCGTCGTAGTTCTCGGCCCTGTCCACCCCGTCGCCGCGACCGAAGAGGTACACGTCGTTGCCGCCGTAGCCGCGCATCCAGTCGTTGCCGGCCCCGCCGTCCATCGTGTCGTCGCCCGCCTCGCCGTACAGAGTATCGTTGCCCTCCCCGCCCAGCAGCGTGTCGTTGCCGTTCTCCCCGTGCAGGTAGTCCGCACCTGTACCTCCGAGCAGCGTGTCGTTGCCGTTGCGTCCGTTGAGCGTGTCGTTGCCGTCAGCGCCGTCGATCGTGTCGTTCAGGTCGTTGAAGCCGGTCAGGGTCTCCGCCGCGCTCGTGCCTGCGAGCACCATCTGCGCAAGCATTGAGCGGTTCCATACCGTGCCGTCATCGAAGCGCACCTCGTCTACCCCGTAGTCGCTCACCGAGAGGTCGTTGCGAAACTGCTGCGACGAGGTGATCGAGTCCGCCGTGCCCGCGATCGAGAGCACCAGATCACCGCCATTGCGCCGCGCGATCACTTCGGAGGCCAGTACGCCAGCCTTGAACTGGATCACATCGGTCGTGATCGAAGCGTCCGTGTCCGGCCAGCCGTTCCACGAGTCGTAGTTCTCGGCCCGGTCCACCCCGTCGCCCCGGCCGAACAGGTACACGTCGTTGCCCCCGTAGCCGCGCATCCAGTCGTTGCCGGTCCCGCCGTCCATCGTGTCATTCCCGGCCTCGCCGTACAGGGTGTCGTTGCCGGTGCCGCCCAGCAGCGTGTCGTTGCCGTTCTCGCCGTGCAGGAAGTCCGAACCGGCTCCCCCGAGCAGCGTGTCGTTGCCGTTACGCCCGTAGATGGTGTCGTTACCGTCCCCGCCGTCGATCGTGTCGTTCAGGTCGTTGAAGCCGGTGAGCGTCTCCCCGAGGCTCGTACCTGCGAGCACCATCTGAGCAAGCATCGCGCGGCTCCACACCGTGCCGTCATCGAAGCGCACCTCGTCCACCCCGTAGTCGCTCACCGAGAGCTCGCCGCGGAACTGTTGGGACGACGCGATCGAGTCGGTCGTGCCCGCGATCGACAGCACCAGGTCCCCGCCATTTCGCCGCGCCACCACGTCGCCGGGCAGTACGCCCGCTTTGAACCGAATGATGTCGATAGTCGTCGACGCATCCGTGTCCGGCCAGCCGTTCCAGGCGTCGTAGTTCTCGGCCCGATCCACGCCGTCCCCCCGGCCGAACAGGTACACGTCGTTGCCGCCATAACCGCGCATCCAGTCGTTGCCGGCCGCGCCGTCCATCACGTCGTCGCCTGCCTCGCCGTACAGGGTATCGTTGCCGTCCCCGCCCAGCAGCGTGTCGTTGCCGTTCTCCCCGTGCACGTAGTCAGACCCGGCACCTCCGATCAACGTGTCGTTGCCGTTGCGGCCGTAGATCGTGTCGTTGCCGTCTCCACCGTCGATCAGATCGTCGTCCGAGAATCCGATGATCGTCTCGCCCCCGGCAGTGCCGGACAGGACCTTGGAGCGCACAACGGCCGCATCCCACACGGTGCCGTCGTCGAAGCGCACTTCGTGCACGCCGAAGCCGTTCGAGGTCGTATCTCCCGCAAAGTAGTTCGCGACAGTGAGCGAATCGGTCGTCCCGGTGATGGAAAGCACGAGGTTCGAACTGACTCGCTGCGCCGTGACGTCGCCGGGCGCCACATCGCTCTTGAATTGAACTGCGTCCACAGCGGTTGCGTAATCGGCCTCCGGAACGCCGTTCCACGAGTCGTAGTTCTCGACCGTATCCTGACCGTCGCCATGCCCAAAGAGGTACACGTCGTTGCCGCCGTAGCCCCGCATCCAGTCGTTGCCGGCCCCGCCATCCAGGATGTCATCGCCGGCATCGCCCCCCAGACTATCGTTCCCGTCACCGCCTTGCAGGGTGTCGTTGCCGTTGCCCCCGTACAGCGTGTCGTCGCCTGCGCCGCCGGCGAGCACATCATCGCCATTGACGCCTTGCAGCGTGTCGTTCCCCCCGCCCCCATCGATCACGTCGTTCAGGTCATCGAACCCCGTAAGCGTCTCCCCGGCGCTCGTGCCCGCGAGCGCCATCTGAACAAGCCCCGCCCGGTCCCACACCGTCCCGTCGTCGAAACGCACCTCGTCGATCCCGGCCTCGCTCACTGCGTTGCCGTCGAGGAATTGGGCAGAGGTGATCGAGTCGGTCGTGCCCGCGATCGAAAGCACGAGACTCCCGCCATTGCGACGAACCGTCACGTCTGTCGGCAGCACGTCCGATTTGAACAGGATCGCATCGGTCGTCGTCGCGGCCTCCGGCTCGGTGGTGCCGTTCCAGAAATCGTAGTTCTCGACCGTGTCCTGGCCGTCGCCTCGACCAAACAGATACACGTCATTGCCGCCGTAGCCGCGCATCCAGTCGTTGCCGGCGCCTCCGTCCATAACATCGTCGCCGGCGTCGCCGTAGAGGCGGTCGTTTCCATCCCCGCCCTGAAGCGTGTCGTCGCCGTTGCCCCCGTACAGCGTGTCGTCGCCCGCGCCACCAATCAGTAGGTCATCGCCATCCACTCCTTGCAGGGTGTCGTTGCCGTCTCCGCCGTCGATCGTGTCGCCCAAGTCGTTGAACCCCGTCAGCGTCTCCCCGGCGCTCGTGCCCGCGAGCACCATCTGCGCGAGCGTCGCCCGGTTCCACACCGTACCGTCGGTAAACCGGACTTCGTCAATTCCCGCCTCGCTGACCGCATTGCCGTCGACGTACTGGGCCGACGTGATCGAGTCCGTGGTTCCCGTGATCGAAAGCACGAGACTTCCGCCGATTCTCCGCACGGTCACATCGGCAGGCAGCACGTCCGCTTTGAACTGGATCGCATCGGTCGTCGTCGACGCCTCGGGCTCCGTCGTCCCGTTCCAGAAGTCGTAGTTCTCGACAGTGTCCTGTCCATCGCCCCGACCGAACAGATACACGTCGTTCCCGCCGTAGCCGCGCATCCAGTCGTTGCCGGCCCCGCCGTCCATCACATCGTCCCCGGCGTCGCCATAGACGTGGTCGTTTCCGTCCCCGCCCTGAAGCGCGTCGTTGCCGTTGCCGCCGTAGAGCGTATCGTCGCCGGCCCCTCCGATTAGCAAGTCATTGCCATCCACTCCCTCGAGGGTATCGTTGCCGTCCCCGCCATCGATCGTATCGCCCAGGTCGTTGAACCCCGTGAGCGTCTCCCCGGCGCTGGTACCCACGAGCACCATCTGAGCAAGCCTCGCGCGGTCCCACACTGTGCCGTCGGTAAACCGAACCTCGTCGATCCCCGCTTCGCTCACCGCGTTGCCGTTGACGTATTGGCCGGTAGAGCTGATCACGTCGGCCGTGCCGCTGATCGACAATACAAGGTTCCCGCCGGATCGCCGCGCGCTCACGTCCGCCGGCAGCACGTCCGACTTGAACTGAATCGTATCGGTCGTCGTCGCCGCTTCCGGCTCCGTCGTGCCGTTCCAGAAGTCGTAGTTTTCTACCGTGTCCTGTCCGCCGCCAAGTCCGAACACGTACGTATCACTGCCGGCTCCGCCGCGCAAATAGTCATTACCGGCTCCACCGTCCAGAAGATCGTTGCCGTCTTCCCCGCGAATGAAATCGTTACCACCGGCTCCGGAAATGAGGTCAATCCCACCGCCTCCATAGATGGTGTTGCCGTCTTCATCACCGAATAACACTTCGTGCGCGCTGTTCCCGGAGGCGTTACTCGACATGAAGCGAACGCCAAGCTCGCCCATGAGGCCCTGCACTGCTGGATCTGACTGGTTCGCTTCAAATTCGGCGCGCAGATACGCCAATCCGTCCCAGCCGAGGCCTTCAAGGCCTGCGCCTGCATAGCGGGCGAGCTCGGTGAGATCGGTCAAGGCGTTTACCAGGTCTACCTGCTTAGCGCTCTCGTAATAGGCGACAAGTCCGGTGAAATCTGCGGCAATTTCCGTTTCGTTGAATACCAGACTTATATTGTCTACATAGGGCTTAAGCCGCGTCTGAAGCACCAGCGCCTCATACACGGAAGTCTTCAGAGCGTCATAGCTTTGCTGCAGCAGATCAAGCTGCGCGCCGTTGAGATTGATCAGGTACAACGGGGTGCCGGCCTCCAGATAGGATCCGAGGTTGGGATCACTGGTGTCGAGCGCCCGAAATTCGGTGCCGCCATGATTCGCCGTTGGAGTGACGTCGAGGAAATTGCGCCCATTGAACGCCTCCAGCACTCGGATCTTCTGAAGCCACATTTGAGCCGTCGGGCTGTAGCTCCAGACATCCGTCTCAATCATTCGATCGAATTCCGTAAGTGGATGGATTCCAAGTTGCTCGAGGTCATACGCACTTCGTCCTAGAGTGTCTATTCCCCACCCACTATTAAACGGCTGCTCGCCATCAATGATGAAGGCGTAGTCGGCTCCCTGCACGTCATCGGCCGCCTTAAACATTCCCGAAAGAGTGGATGTCGATGCCCATGCCGCAACCAACCCATCTAGGTCCGCCAACTGATCCGACTGCGTGGTAAGCGAGCTATAACTCGCCAGAGCACTCGCGAAACCAGATCCTTCGTTGGTCTGCAAGCTGGCCGCCTCCCACATGTCACGGACAAGGCCCGAGCCCCGCATGTTGGGCAATGCGGAGACGCCTGCGGCGAGCGGAACTTGATCGGTGAACGTACGGTGGAAGGTATCCTCGCCGAGGTCGATGTCGGCCATCTGGCCCACATCGCCCATGGTGCCCGTTGAGCCATCGGTTCGGAGGTAGGAACCCAGGTCCGCGATCCGATTGCCGTCCGCGAGCACCTGGTTGTTGCTGGTCTTCGCGACATTGAACCCGGTGATACCGAGCGAGGAAAGAGTCAACAGCTCGCCCGCGTCCGTAACGCCATTCTGATTAAGATCGCGCCAGACTCTGAGTTGAGTGTAGTTCGAGTCTAGGGCGTCGACCTTGCCGTCGGCATTGGTGTCGAGATCGGCGAGTGCATCAAAGCCGTCTTCCGCGATTTGCTCGTCGCTCTTGATCGTGGCATCGCCGAAGAGCTCGCGCCCCGAATCGATCTGACCGTTGCCATTGCGGTCCCACACCAGCAAACCGTCATCCGCCCCGACCCACCCAGTACCCGTGGCCACACCGTCTGCGTCATGATCAAAGAGTACGCCTGCCGAGACGGGGACGGTCTCTAGTCCGTCACCGTCCAAGTCAAGCGTAAGAGGATCTCGGCTGGGAAGCCAGCGCTGGGCGCCAGTATATGGATAGGATACCGAGTCCCAAATATTCGCAAACGCTTTGCTCCCTAATTGGTCACCGAAGCCCGCAGCAATGCCTCCCGCTATTGCAAGCGTTAGCGGAGAAACTGAAATGAATATTGCACTCAAGAAGCCGACGGTAGCCAGCGCAAACAGATATGACCCGGCCATTCCGCCTAGTATCTTCGCTATTCTTGCCGAATCTTGAGCTATCCACGCGTCTGAAAGATCGATGGCGTCGAACGCCCATGCGAGATAGCCAATTCTCTTAAATTGGCTCGCGTAGGAGTCAGCGGCCATTGCCTCCAACCAATACTTATCTCCGAGGACAGCGCGCCTTTCAATCTTTGCAGCGGCGTCGCTAGCTTGCGCATTCCAGAACGCCTGGGCTTGAAGATCACCAGCTTGGCTAGCTAATGTTGCATAAGATTGGGCCGAATTCTGCAACGCAATAATTTTGCGAGCGTGAAAGTCCGCTGCCGCCGTCCACCTCTCCGTTTCGGTCGCATACGCGGTGGCAAGCTGGGACGCGAATTCTTCAATTCCTGAGATCCATTCTGAGCTAGCTGCCTCAATGAAACTTCCGTACTCACTAAAGGCGACACTCATGGCTAGCTCCCTCTCTGATGGTCGAAATAGATTTCCCGTATATGCCTTACCCAGATGCAAAACACCGCTATGAACAGTGCGGTCACTGAGATACCAAGACTTGTCACAATTGCCAGTCCCAAGCGAGACGTACTGGCAAGCCTTAGCAAACTTTCGCCATACATCCCACCCTGAAGATCTGAAGGAGTAGCGTCAAAGAATATCGTCGTACTCCACAAGAACGTTCCCAACAACAAGAACATCACTAACGTCAGGTATGTCCTGCGCGCACGGAATCCGTCCAAATTGAAGGACGGACTGAAACGAACATAGAACAATGCTACTTGCAGCGGCACGAGCGTCCATTCGACGGATAAAACAAGCCTCGTCACATCCGGGTATGAGGAGATTGCGGCAAGTCTGTCGATTGCGGGAAGGGCGTAGCGGAAAATACCAGCGAACTTATTCGCCGCCTGAAACGACGACAGGACATTTTCCGGCGCCAGCAAGCCGACCATTAATGCCGGGATCAACAACACAAGAAAGATCCACGCGGTACTGGCACTATGTCTGGCTACAGGCGTATTGACAGCGTTGTGCGGGCGTTCAGATTTATGCATCCCCGTGTCTTTGATCTAACTCGTTATCGTCAACTCAACCTGCGCACGCAATCGTTTTATCTATTCATCAACGCCCCTGCAACGATCTTGCTCCGCGAGCGTAGACAAGCTAAGCTGATCCAATGTTTGCCAGGCTGCATATGCAAGCTGTGACCGCTGAGCAGCCGATTGCGCTTGCTGCGCGACTGTGGACGCCAGCTGTTGAAGGTTCTGTGCCATTGTGGCCGAGACTTTTTCACCATACTCGGCGATCGCACCGGCAACATCCCAACCATCTAATTGGTACCAAGCGGCAGTGGCCATGGCTATCCTCGTCTCCCAAGTAGGAATTGCATCAAACTAACTGCTGAGGCAAAACAGATTCCTGCGATCCCACCAGCGAACAACGGGCCGAATACCGCCAATGCCAATCGGGACCGGTTGATGGGCATAAGGTTGAAGTCATATCCTGGGTTCATAACCAACACGACATAAGCAAGAAAGATCATCCCAATGGCGACGGACCACGCAAAAACGTAATAAAGAGGTCCCATCCGCGCTCGGAACGTCTTCATTCTTTCCTCGTTGACTGCGTTCGGGATCTTGAATTGACCCCAAAAAAAGCACAGCGCCATCGGAATGACCACAATAGAGAAGTAGAAACCGGTCACCTGAGGAAACGGCGATCGATGCGCATAGTTGGCGACAATCGGAACGAAGCTCGCGACGAACTCGAACCATACTTTCGCGCCGTGCCACCTGTTGAGCACATCCTCCGGCACAAGAAGCGCAAGGGGCATTGACAGCAAGTACGGGACGAACACAATTGGATTACGAACAAATGCGAAAGGCCGTGCCTGCGGCGCGGGCTGCGCTGCTGCATGTTTGATCTCTTGGTCACTCATCCGTCAGTCCTCAATCGAGCGAAAAATTATTCGTTCCCCGGAATAAACGTTCAGATAGATAGCGTTCTGAAAGAGCCTCTCGAGCGTGTGTAAGATCGAGCGCATTACGTCTTAACCTCGTCGACCAGGCGGATCTGCGAGGCCTTATCGCCGAGCTTCACGATTTCATCTATGTGCAAACCAGAGGGCACATTGTGCGCGATGAAGAGAGTTGTCACGCGCCCCTTTAGTTGATTCACGGTCTGCGCGAACTGCTCGGCGGTCGCCTGATCGAGGCTGCTGGTCGCTTCGTCGAAGATCAGAATCTTCGGGCGCCTGAGGATCGCGCGGGCGATGGCGAGGCGTTGTTTCTGACCGCCGGACAGGCCGACGCCGTGCTCGCCGATCTCGGTGTTGTAGCCCTTGGGCAGTTTTTCGATCACGTCGTGGATCTCGGCGATCTTGGCGGCCTGGACGACGTCGGGGAAGCCGGCGTTGGGGTTGGCGGCGATGAGGTTCTCGTAGATGGTGCCCGAGAATAGGTAGGTTTCCTGGGGAACGGTGCCGAAGTTCTGCCGCAATTCGTTGGCGGAGAAATGGCGCAGGTCGCGGCCGTCGATCTCGATCCTGCCTTCCTCGGGCTGGTAGAAGCCGAGCAGGAGCTTGGACAGGGTGCTCTTGCCCGAGCCGGAGGGGCCGGTGAGGACGGTGAGCTTGCCGGGCTTGAGGCTAAGCTCGAGGCCGCGGAAGAGCCAGGGGTGCTCGGGCGAGTAGCGGAAGCCCAGGCCGCGGATCGCGACTTCGCCTTTCGATTCGCCCGCGCGCGAGGGGACGAGGGTGTAGGGCTCGATCGGCGCGTCCATGATGTCGCCGAGGCGCTTGATCGCGATGTTCGCCTGCTGGAATTCCTGCCACAGGCCGGCGAGGCGCAGCATCGGCTGGCTCATGCGCGCGGCGAACATCTGAAACGCCACCAGCATGCCGACGGTGAAGCCGTCGTTCCTCATCACGAGCAGCGCGCCGACGCAGAGGATGCCGAGGGTCATGGTTTGCTCGAGCGCATTGGCGACGACGTTGTAGCTGTTGGACAGCGTCCGTGTGGCGAAGCTCGAATCGAGGTAGTTCGCGAGGATCTCGTCGTAGCGCTCCTCCAGCCGCGGCTCCATCTGCAGCGACTTGACCGTCTCGATGCCGGAGACGTACTCGGTGAGAAAGGCCTGGTTCCTCGCGCCGAGCAGGAACTGGCGGTTCAGCCGCGCGCGGAAGGTGGGCGTGACGCCGAGGCTCAGCGCCGCGACGAGCCCGAGCATGCCGAGGGCGATGACGGTCAGCTGCCAGCTGTAGAAGAACATGACCGCGACGAAGATGAAGAGGAACGGCAGGTCGAGGATCAGCGACACCGCCGCGCCGGCGAGGAAGTCGCGGATGGTTTCCACCGCGTGCACGCGGGCGACCAGCACGCCCGTTGGGCGGTGCTCGAAGTACGGCAGGTACAGGCGCAGGATGTGGCGGAAGACCTGGCTGCCGAGCACCGCGTCGACCCGGTTGCCGGTGTGGATGAGGAAGTACTGGCGCAGCCAGGTCATGCCGGCGTTGAACAGCGCGAACATGAACAGGCCCACCGCGATCGCAACGAGCGTGCTCCCGGTCTGGTGCACGACGACCTTGTCGATCACGACCTGGGTTCCCAGGGGCGTCGCGAAGCCCACGAGCTGAATGAAAAGGGAGGCGGCGAGCACGTCGCGGCAGATGCGCCGGTGCTTGAGCAGCTCGTTCCAGAACCAGCGGAAGCCGAACTTGCCCTGCGCCTCGGCACCGTCGCCTTTCGGCTCCGCTTCGGATTCGTGGCGCAGGAGAATGGCCCCGGGCGCAAAGGTGTCTGAAACCTCCGATAACGGGACAGTCGCCGGTGTCTGCGACCCGGCCGGGAAATAGAGCACCCGTTCGGCGTCGCGCTTCACCAGGATCGCGGGCCGCGGCGAATCCCCTTTCAGGAAAGCAACGCAGGGAAAGCGAAGCTTCCGGGAGTCGCAGGCCGATTCCCCAGTCCGGAAGCCGAGGGATTTCAGAACTTCGAGGAACTGCCTGAAGCTATGAGGGGCCGGAAAGCGCTGGCGCAGCAGGTTCGGGTCGAAGGGGATGCGGTTGAGCTGCGCGAGGCTGCCGACCAGCCACAGGAAATCCCCTTGCTCGAACGTCGCGTCGCGCAACACCAGCCTCCCAGCCGAATGCTGTCTTGTCCGTCAGGACGTTACTGGTGCGGCGCGAAAAAAGGAATCCCCACGAACGGGCTGGCACTTTCGTGCTAGTCGATGCGCAGGCCGTGGCGCATGGCGGCCACGAGCGCCTCGGTGCGGGTTGCGACGCCGAGCGCCTTGAAGACTTCGTGCGTGTGATGCTTGACGGTGTTCTCGGAAATGTCGAGCTCGTCGGCGATCTGCCGATTCGCGAGCCCTTGCGCGATGCGTTTCAGCACCTCGAGCTGCCGCTTGCTCAGGCCCAGGCCCGCAATGCCGATCGGCTTCGACGGCGCCGATTCGGGAGCGGGCTGCAACGCCTCGGGCGGAATGTAGATTCCGCCGGAGGCCACCAGGCGGAACGCCGATTGCATGAGCGCGGGCGAGGAAGTCTTGGGAACGTAGCCGCTGGCCCCGGCCGCCAATGCGGCGCGTACCGTCGCGGCCGTATCGTCGGCGGAGAGCACCACTATCGGAACCCGCGGGAATCTGGCACGAAACCGCGTCAAGGCGTCGAGGCCCGCGCAGCCCGGCAGCCCCAGGTCGAGCAGCACGAGGTCGAGCTGCTCCAATTGCGCTGCCCGTTCGAGCGCGGCATCGAGGCTGCTCTCGTGGTGGACCGTGGTTGGCCCGAGCGCCTGCTCCAGCACCGCTTTCATGATCTCGTGGATGATCGGATGGTCATCCAACACCAGCACCTGCATCGAACCCTCGCCAATGGCAGCTTACAGAGATGTCATTATCGCTCGACGGGCAAGCGCTCGACTACCTGTTGCGGTCACATTGCGGGTGACAGGTTCAGTGAGCTGACGCGGCGATCGGGCTAGGAGTGTGAGTGATCGGCTCGCGCCGCCCCAGGCGCTCGAGGATGGAATGGTATAAGCGTGGACGCTGAAACGATGCGCTCACTACTTCACTTCCTCGGCCGTTACGCGCGCTGGGCGCTGCCCGCGGGCGTGTTCGTCGGCATCGCCCTGCCCGATCTCGCCGCGCTGCTGCGTCCCCTGCTGACGCCGGCGGTGATCGGCACCCTGACCGCGGCGCTGCTGCGCCTGGACTGGAGC
>JBAUTD010000373.1:0-3515 GCA_049582045.1 Burkholderiales bacterium | reverse complement strand
GTGCGCCGCGGCTCGAGCCCGGCCCATGCGATCGCCTCGTCTACCCGCCGCGAGCGCTCGGCTGCGGGCAGGCCGCGGCGCTTGAGCCCGTACTCGAGGTTGTGGCGCAGGCTGGTGTGAAACAGGTAGGGGTGCTGGTGCACGTAGACGATCGAGCGGCGCAAGCGCTCGGGATAGGAAGTGAACGCCGCCGGCTCACCTCGGAAATCCATCCCGCCGCCCGCCTCGCGGTCCAGGCCGGCGAGTATCCTCATCAGGGTGGTCTTGCCGGAGCCGTTCGGGCCAACGAGCACGAAGGCGCCGCCCTCCTCGACCGCCAGGCGGTCTATCTCGAACAGCACGCGCGGGCCGAAGGCCTTGCGCACTCCGCGCAGCGCTAGCAGCGGCACGCTCATCTTAGCCCGCCCTGCCCCTGCAGCAGCGCGAGCAGAATGTTGACGCCCAGCGCCACCACCATCAGCACGAAGCCGAGCGCGATACCTTGCGCGAAGTCGCCCTTGGTCGTCTCGAGCGCGATCGCGGTCGGGATGTTGCGCGTCAGCCCGGCGATGTTGCCGCCGACCATGATCGCGCAGCCGACCTCGGAAATCGCGCGCCCGAAGCCGTTCACTATCGATGCGAGGATGCCGAAGCGCACTTCCCACAGCGTGGTGAGCGAGGCCGCGAACCTGCCGGCGCCGAGGCAGCGTGCCGTCTCGTAGACGCGCGGATCCGCACCCTGAACCGCCGAGATCGTGAACACCACCAGGATGGGGAAGGCGATCACCATGTACCCGACCATGATCGCCCAGGGCGTGAACAGCAGGTCGAACGAACCCAGCGGGCCGCGGCGCGATAGCAGCAGGTAGATCACCAGCCCGATGACGACGGTCGGGAACGACAGCAGCGCCTGCACCAGCACCACCGCTGCGCGCTGGCCCGGGAAGCGCTTCTTCGCCAGCAGGAACCCGAGCCCGATGGACGGGGCGGCGACCAGCGCGATCGCCGCGACCGAGACCCAGAGCGAAAGCCAGATGATCCGCCACAGCTCCGGGTCGCCGCCGATGAGAAGGGCGAAGGCCTGCCGTGTCGGCTCTAGGAGATCCAAGCGATGAAGCTTACTGCGGCGGATGCCCGTAGTCGGGGTGGAAGAGCTGGGCGCCCTTGAAACGGTAGTCGCCGATCGCCTTCTGCCCCGTGGGCGAGGTCATCCATTTGACGAAGGTCATCGCGCCCTTGTAGTTGATGTTCGGGTAGCGCTTCGGATTGACCGCGATGACGCCGTAGGGATTGAGCAGCTTCTTATCGCCCTGCACCACGATCTCGAGCCCGGTCTTCGCCGCGTAGGTCGTGTACGTAGCGCGGTCCGAGAGGGTGTAGGCTTGTTTCTCGCCGGCCACCGTCAGCGTGGCCCCCATCCCCTGGCCGACCGCGAGGTAGTGCGGGCCCCCGGGCTTGATGCCGATCGCCTTCCAGTACGCGAGCTCCTTCTTGTTGGTGCCGGAATCGTCGCCGCGCGAGACGAAGGTCGCGCCCGAGGCGTGCAGCTTCTTCAGCGCCTCGAGCGGATCGTGCATGCCCTTGATGCCGGCGGGGTCCGAAGCCGGGCCGACGATCACGAAGTCGTTGTACATCACGTCGCGCCGGTTGACGCCGTAGCCGGCGGCGACGAACTTGTCCTCGGCGGGCCGGGCGTGCACCAGCACCACGTCGACGTCGCCGTTCTGACCCAGCTTGAGCGCGGCGCCGGTGCCGACCGCGGTGTAGTGAATCTTGCATTTGCAGTCGGCCTCGAACTTCGGCAGCAGGTACTGCAGCAGGCCGGAGTTGTCGGTGCTCGTGGTGGTCGCCATCTTGATGTCCTTCATCGCGAACGCGCTGCCGGCAGCGAATAGCGCGGCGGCAGCGAATGCAATCTTGACTATGTGACGGGCGGGCATGCGATCCTCCTCGGGGACAGACGTCGATCAATATGCCTTTGGGTGCATAATTACCCGAAGGCTGGGCTTTGGATCATAGCGGCCGGCCCGGAGGCACAAAATATGTATTTATTTGCATATTGAGCCCGAGAGAGTCCACGAGGAGCACGCCATGAAGCTGAGTGCACGCAATGTCATCGAGGGCACCATCACCCGCATCGTCAAAGGACCGGTAAGCACGGAGGTCACGCTGCGCATCGCGCCGCGCATCGACATCGTCGCCGTCATCAGCAGCGGCTCCGCGCGCGCGCTCAAGCTGCGCAAGGGGGCCAGGGCGAGCGCAGTGATCAAGGCGAGCAGCGTCATGCTCGGCGTCGACTGATCCGGGGTACGGCGCAAGCTGCGAAAGCCGGCGCTTTCCGGCCGGAAGGGCGCAATCGCTATGGCCTTGCCGAGTGGGCCGGCGCGTTCGGCGATCTGGGCACGCTGCTGCCGTTCGCGCTGGCGTATATCGCGGTCGTGAAAGTCGCGCCGCTCGGGATGCTGCTCGCCTTCGGCGTATCCATGATCGCTGTCGGACTCTACTACCGCAGCCCGGTGCCGGTGCAGCCCATGAAGGCGATCGGGGCGGTGGCGGCGACGCAAGCCGCCCAGGTCGTATCGATCACACCGCAGGCCGTGTACGCGGCGGGGCTTGCCACCGGCCTGCTGTGGCTCGCACTCGGGGCCAGCGGCCTGATTCAGCGCGTCGCCACGCTGGTGCCGCGCCCGGTGAGCGTCGGTATCGTGCTCGGGCTCGGCTTCGCCTTCATGCTCGAAGGACTGAAGATGATGGCGCTGGGCTGGGCGCTGGCCGGCGCCGGGCTCGCGCTGGTCATGCTGTTGCTCGACAACCGCCGCGTGCCGGCAATGTTCGCCCTGCTCGCCTTCGGCGCAGGCGCGGCGCTGGTGCTGGATCCGACGCTGATCGGCGAACTGGCGCAAGTCCACGTCGGCCTGCGCCTGCCGCATTTCGCCCTCGCCGACCTCGGCTGGCACGACGCCTTCGTCGGCGTCGTGTTTCTCGCGCTGCCGCAGTTGCCGCTGACTTTCGGCAACGCGATTCTCGGCGTGGTCGAGGCCAACAACCGAGAATTCCCGGAGCGGCCGATCGACGCGCGCAAGGCCGCGCTCTCTACCGGACTGATGAACGCGGCCGGCGCGGCCGTGGGTGGCGTCCCGATGTGCCACGGCGCGGGCGGCCTCGCCGCGCACGTGCGTTTCGGGGCCCGCACCGGCGGAGCGCTCGTGATCCTGGGCAGCGTCCTGGTGCTCGTCGCGCTCCTGTTCAGCGAATCACTCTCGACGCTGCTGCGGATCTTTCCCACCCCGGTGCTCGGCGTGATGCTGTTTCTCACCGGCGCGCAGCTCGCGCTCGGATCGTGCGACTTCAGTCATCGCAAGGAAGAGCGCTTCGCCACCCTGATCACGGCCGGCTGTTCGATCTGGAATGTGGGCCTGGGCTTCGCCCTGGGCTGGATCGTCTTCGCCGTACTGCGGCGCGGCTGGGTGCGACTATGAGACTCGTGCCTGAGATCGGCTGGCGGCGAGCGGGCCAGGACGGGGTCCGGCTCGACG
>JBAUTD010000372.1:0-5462 GCA_049582045.1 Burkholderiales bacterium | reverse complement strand
CTGCTGCACCGAGCGCGGCGCGCCGGCCCCGCCCATGTCGGTGCGGCACCATCCGGGATTGATCGCGTTGACGAGGATCCCGCGCGGCTCGAGCGCCTTTGCGAACAGGCGGGCCATCGCGCTTAGCGCGGCCTTGCTCGCCCCGTAGCCGCCCTTGGCTTCCTGCGCCAGGCGCTCGAGATCGGCGAGCGAGAGCCCGGGATCCGACAGCCGCTCGACCAGGCCCCGGGACTGCGCGGAGAGTGCCCCGAGGCCGCTCGTCACCATCACCACGCGCGCGTTCGGCGCGAGGAGCGGCTCCAGCGCGCGGGTGAGCCGCAGCGGCCCGAGCACGTTCACGCCCCAGATCAGGCGCGCGGCGGCTCCGCTGTAGACGCCGGCGTTGTTGACCAGCGCATCCAGCCGCTCGCTGCGCGCGCGAAGCCTATTGGCCAGGGCCTCGATCGAATCGGGGTCGCCCACGTCGAGAGCTTCGGCCTGCGTGTCCGGCGGCGCCGACTTCGGATCCCGCACGCCGGAGATCACGCGCCAGCCTTCGGACACGAGGGCGCGCGCCACCTCGCGTCCGATCCCGCGGCTCGTTCCCGTGATCAGCGCCGTGCTCATCGCGCGGGTCAGAGCCCGAGGTAGGCCTGGCGCACGCGATCGTCGTGCAGCAGCGCGCTGCCCGCGCCGGACATGACGATGGCGCCGTTCTCGAGCACGTAGGCGTGCTGCGAGAGCTTCAGCGACAGCGCGACGTTCTGCTCCACCAGCAGGATCGTGAGCCCCTTGTCGTGCAGCATGCGGATGGTGCGGAACACCTCCTGCACCACGGTCGGCGCGAGGCCGAGCGAGGGCTCGTCGAACATGATCAGCTCGGGCTGGCCCATCAGGCAGCGGCCGATCGCGAGCATCTGCTGCTCGCCCCCCGAGAGCGTGCCGGCGAGCTGGCCGCGGCGCTCGGCGAGGCGCGGAAAGAGCGCGTACACCTCGTCGAGCGTGCGCGCGGCGTGCGCGCGCGCGCGCGGCAGCAGGCCGCCCATGGCCAGGTTCTCCGCCACCGTGAGCGACGGAAACACCTGCCGGCCTTCCGCGACCTGGCCGATGCCGAGATTGCAGATCTGATGGGATTGCAGTCGCGTGATGTCCGCTTGTCTGAACAGGACCTTTCCGGAGCGGACCCGCTCGATGCCTGCGATGGCGCGGATGAGCGATGACTTGCCGGCGCCGTTGGCGCCGACGATGGCCACGATCTCCCCCTGCGGCACCTCGAGCGTGACGCCCGCGAGCGCCTGCGCGTCGCCGTAGTAGAGATCGAGGTTCTCGATCTGCAGGAATGCGGTCACACTTCGGTCTCCTCGCCGAGGTAGCACTCGAGCACCGAAGGGTCGCGCACCACTTCGGCGGGCGCGCCCCGGGCGATGATCTCGCCGTGGTGCAGCACCACCACGCGCTGCGCGAGCGCCATCACGGCGCGCATCACGTGCTCGATCAGCAGGATCGTGAGCCCGCCGCGGTTGAGCTCCCGGAACACCTCGACCATCTGGTCGCACTCGGTGGGGCGCAGCCCCGCCATCACCTCGTCGAGCAGCAACAGGCGCGGGCCGGTGGCGAGCGCGCGCGCGACCTCGAGGCGCTTGCGGTCGGGCAGGGTGAGCGAGGAGGCGGGCAGGTCCTTTTTCGCCCCGAGGCTCAGCTTCTCCAGGATCTCGAGCGCCTGGCGGCGCGCCTCGGGCACGCGATGCTCGGCCCGCAATGCGCCGACGATCACGTTGTCGAGCACCGACATGCCGGCGAAAGGCTTGACCACCTGGAAGGTGCGGCCCACGCCCGCGGCACAGACCTGGTCGGGGCGCAGGCCGTCGAGCCTCTTGCCGGCGAACACGATCTCGCCCGCGTCGGGGGCGTAGACGCCCGCGGCCATGTTGAAGATCGTGGTCTTGCCCGCGCCGTTGGGGCCGATCAGGGCCATCAGCCCGCCCTCGGGGACCTCGAACGAGGCGCGCGTGACCGCGCGCAGGCCGCGGAACGATTTCGACAGCGAGCGGACCTCGAGCAGCGCCATCTCAGTCCTTGCGCCCCAGGCCGAGCCGCTTCGCGATCGGCGGCCAGATGCCGTTGGGCAGGAACATGATCACCAGCAGCAGAATGACGCCGTAGAAGACCTGCTTCACGCCGGGAATGTCGAGGCCCATGGCGGCGACCAGGTTGGTGAGCGAGTCGGCGAGCGTGGTGAGCAGCACCGCGCCGAGGATCGGACCGAACAGGGTGCCGACGCCGCCCACGATCGGGCCGAGAATGATCTCGATCGACTGGCTGATGTGGAAGATCTGCTCGGGGAAGAGGTTGTTGTAGTAGAAGGCGAAGAACACCCCGGCGAGCGAGGTCATCGCGGCGCTGATCGCCACCGCCAGCAGCTTCCAGCGGAAGGTGTTGATGCCGAGCGCGCGCGCGGCGTCCTCGTCCTCGCGGATCGCCTGCCAGTAGTAGCCCGCGCGGCTCTTGAGCAGCCAGGCGCACAGCGCGAAGGCCCCCGCGGTGAGCGCGAGCATGACGTAGTAGAACATCGCCGGCGTGCCGCGCAGGTTCGCGAGATCCCAGCTGGTGCGCTGGCCGACCTTGAGGAACAGGCCGCCCGGGCCGCCGAGCCACCCGATGTGGTCGAAGCCGATGCGGGTGAACTCGGCGAAGGCGATGGTGAGCAGCGCGAAATACACCCCCGAGATGCCGAAGCGGAATGCGAGCAGGCCGATCGCCGCGCCCGCGGCCACGCACAGCGCCATCGCGAGCCACAGCCCGGCCCAGGGCCCGATGCCGAATTTCACGAACAGCGCCGCCGCCGCGTAGGCGCCCAGGCCGACGAAGAGCGAGTGCCCGAGCGAGAGCTGGCCGGCGAAGCCCATCATCACGTTCCAGGCCTGCCCGGTGAAGGCGAAGTAGAGCGCGAGGGTGGCGAGCGACAGCACGTAGTTGCCCGAAAAGTACGGCAGCGCGATGAGGCTCGCGGCGAGCGCGCCCAGCGCCAGGCGCGCCTTCACGTTCTCCTCCCGAGCAGGCCTTGAGGCCGGAACAGAAGCACCAGGATCAGAAGCCCGAAGCTGAACATGCTCTTGGCCGAGGGGTCGATGAACAGTCCCGCAAGCGCCTCGGAAACCCCGATCAGCACGCCGCCGAGCAGCGCGCCCGGCATCGAGCCCAGGCCGCCGACGATCACGATCACGAAGCCGAGCAGGGTGTAGCTCGGCCCGACCGAGGGCGCCACCTCGACCAGCAGCGTCATCATGCAGCCGGCGACCGCGACGCAGGCGGCGCCGACCCCGAAGGTGAGGGCGTACAGGTGCTTCACGTTCAGGCCCACGATGAGGGCGCCGAGATGGTTGTCGGCGCAGGCGCGGATCGCGGTGCCGGTGCGCGAGAAGCGGAAGAACGCGAACAGGCAGGCCGCGGTGCCGAGCGCGCAGAGCGCGGCGTACACGCGGGCCTTATCGACGATGATCTGGCCGAGCGCCCAGGAGTCGAGCTGGTAGTCGGTCTGCACGCTGTGCGCGTCGGGGCCGAACACCATCAGCATGACGTTGGTGATGATCGTCGCCAGCGCCACCAGCAGGATGAACTGCGAATGCTCGGGACGGGTGATGAACGGGTTGATCAGCCCGGCCTGCAGCGCGTAGCCGATGAAGAAGAACAGCGCCGCGACCGGCAGCGCCGCCAGCATCGGGTCGAGTTTGAAGGCCCCGAACAGCAGCACGGCGACGTACATGGCGACGGTCATCATCTCGCCGTGCGCGAAATTGACCACGCGCACGACGCCGAAGATCACCGAAAGCCCGAGGGCCATCAGGCCGTAGACGAGCCCGGTGAGCAGACCCGAGAGGACGACGTTGGCGACGAGCGAGGCCGACATAAAAAAAGAGGGCCGGCGCAAGCCGGCCCTGCGTTCAGGCGTCTATTGTCAGGCCTTCTTGTACTCGGGCCAGGGGAACACCGGCTTCGCCTCGGCCGCGTACTCCGGCAGCACCACCTTCGGCACGCCGTCCATGATCTGGACGCAGGCCGAGAGGTTGCCTTCGACCTGGCCCTTGGGGTTGAACTTGATCGGCCCGCCGAGCATGACGCGCTTCTCGATGTCGGTGGCGCGGATCGCGTCGGCGAGCGCCTTCGGGTCGGTGCTGCCGGCGCGCCGGAAGGCGTCGGCGGCGATCATGATCGCCTCGAAGGTGTAGCCGGCGTTGAGCCCGTGGTAGACGAACTTCTCGCCGGGGTTGCGCTTCTTAAACGCCTCCTCGACCATGCCGGTCAGCGCGCCCTTGGGGTTGTACCAGGGCGGGTTGTCGACGACGTAGTCGGCGTACTTGCCGAGCGACTTGGCGAACTGCTCCTCGTAGATTCCCGGCGAGCCCGGGTCGACGATGCCCATCGGGTGCCAGCGCTGCTTCACCATCTCGCGCCGCAGCACGATCGAGTCGTTGAGCCGGCACACCAGCAGCAGGAAGTCGGCGTTCGCCGCCTTGGCCTTGGATACCTCGACCGAGAGGTCTTTCGCCGCCGGGTCGTAGGCGATCGTATCGACGATCTTGAACGAGAGCTGCTTCAGGTGCGGCAGCGTCTTCATGATGCCGCCCGTCATCGCCTGACCGAAGGTGTCGTTGACGTGCATGAAGACCGCCGTGCGCGCCTCGACGCCGGTGGCGTGGAACAGGTCGCCGATCAGGGACAGACCGTTGCGAACGAGGTCGATCGCGGTCGGGAAGTTGCGGAACACGAACTTGTAGCCCTGCTCGGTGATCTGCGGCGCGGCGGCAATGTTGATCACCAGCGGCACGCCGCGCTGCTCGGCGACCTGGGCGATGGCCGCGGTCTGGCCCGAGTCGAAAGCGCCGACCAGCACGTGCGCGCCTTCGTGGATCAGCCGCTCGGCCCGGGTGCGCGCGGTGTTGACGTTCGACTCGGTGTCCGCGTTCATGATCTCGATGTCGACCCCGAGCATCGACTTGAGCACCGCGGGCGCGAGATCGGCGCCGAGCTGGCAGGACTGGCCGATCAGGGCTTCGTAGCTCGAGCGCGGCAGCAGCACCCCGACCTTGAGCTTGGATGCCGCGCGCGCGATGCCGAAGGGCGCAAGCGCGGCGGCGCCGGTCACGACGACGTTTCTGTTGAAAGTTCTGCGGTCCATGGTTTTTCCTCCTCCTGGGTTGCGCGGGATTGTTATAGATCATTACAATCCGGCGGTCAATGACGAAGCGCCCGCCCTCCCCCCACCGCCCGCGCGCCCTGGCGCCGATGACGCGCGTCCCCGGGCTGGACTACGGGGTGCTCGACGAGCTGCTCGGCTACTCGCTGCGCCGGGCCCAGGTGGCGCTGTTCCTCGCCTTCCATGCCGCAACCCGGGGCCAGCACATCACGCCGCCGCGCTTTACCGCGCTGGTGATCGTCGGCGCCAACCCGGGAATCAGCCAGTCGACCCTCGGCGCGGTGCTCGG
>JBAUTD010000371.1:0-1929 GCA_049582045.1 Burkholderiales bacterium | reverse complement strand
CGAGCCGCCCGCGTCGCGCGCCCGGGCCGGCGCCAGCGCGCCGAGCAGCATCGCCGCCAGGATCAGTTGTTTCATGACTTGCCCTCCATCGTTCGGCCCGATTCGCCGTAGAACGCCATTCTCTCGCGCAACATACTATTTTCAATCGGAAATTGCCTGCCTAATTTCTGATCGCCGGCCGCGCGACAGGCTTGCGCAGGGAAGGGCGGCGCCGTTATCCAGAGGTAATCCACAACTTTGTCCACAGATTTTGTGGGTAAGGCTGGCGATAATCTGCCGGCCATGGGAGATCGCTTCAGAGGCTTGCCGGAAAGCATCGGCCGCTACGCGCTGCTGCGCGAGCTGGGCCGCGGCAGCACCGCGACCGTCTTTCTCGCGCACGATCCCTTCGCCGGGCGCGAAGTGGCGTTGAAGCTGTTCAGCCACGCACCCGGGGATCACGGCCTGACCCGCGGCACGCACCGCGCGAGCTTCCTGAACGAGGCCGCCCTGGTGGGCAGGCTGCACCATCCGCACATCGTCGCGCTGCTCGACGCGGCGGTCGAGCAGGGGTTCAGCTACGTGGTGATGGAGTACGTTCCGGGCGGCACCCTGGCGCAGCACACCACGGCCGGCGCGCTGCTGCCGGTCGACCGCGTGGTCGAGGTCGCCTTCAAGCTCAGCCGCGCGCTCGAGTACGCGCAGCTCCAGGGCGTGATCCACCGCGACCTCAAGCCGGGAAACGTGCTGCTCACGCGCCCGTTCGACGTCAAGCTGTCCGACTTCGGCGTCGCGCGCATCGACAGCGCGACCCACACCGAGATCACGGGCGTCGGCTCGCCGGCGTACATGTCGCCCGAGCACCTCGCCGACCAAGCGCTCAATCACCAGACCGACATCTACTCGCTCGGCGCGGTCATGTTCCAGCTGCTCGCCGGGCGGCTGCCGTTCTACGCGCCTTCCGCCGTCGAGCTGATCCACCTGATCATGGCCCGGGATGCGCCGCGCCTGCGCACGCTGCGCCCGGAGCTGCCCGAGGCGCTCGAGGCGATCGTGGCGCGCGCGATGCAGAAGGACCTGCGTGCGCGCTACCAGAGCTGGTTCGAGTTCGGCCGGGATCTCGCGGGCCTCGCGCGCGGCCTGAACGAGCCGGCCGAGAACCTGTCCGAAGCGCGCAAGTTCCAGGCCGTGCGCGACCTGTCGTTCTTTCGCGCGTTCCGCGAGATCGAGATCTGGGAGACGCTGCACCTGGCGAGCTGGCGCCGCGTGCCGGACGGCGCGACGATCATCCGGCAAGGCGAGCGCGGCGACGCGATCTACATCCTGGTCGGAGGTCGGGTCGAGGTGACGCGCAACGACGTGCAGATCGCGACGCTGGGCGCCGGAGACCTGTTCGGCGAGATCCTGTACTTCTCCGACGACGTCGTCGAGCGCAACAGCAGCGTGCGGGCGACCGGGCCGGTCGTGATGCTCGAGATCAAGGCCGCCGCGCTCGGCTCGGCGAGCGACGCCTGCCAGGTGCAGTTCAACAAGGCCTTCATGCGGCTGCTGGTCGAGCGCCTGGCGCTCGCCAATCTGCGCAGCTAGGCGAAGGCCTCGGCGCGCGCCAGCAGCTCCGCGAGGCCCGGCTCGGCGGGGTTGCGCGGCTTGCCCGGGTGGATGATCGAGACCTGGCAGCTCTCGGCCGCTTCCACCAGCTGCGCGTAGGTCCCCGCGTCGGGGTCGGCGATGTAGGCCTGCTTGTTCTCGTTGTAGGCGAACATCCTGTCGTTGACCTGGGTGCACTCGTTGCAAGTGGTGCAGCGCGGCGTCTCGATGTAGGGGTCATCCGAGGATTTCTTTTCTTCCGCGACCTCCCCCGAAACCGCTTCCTTCTGGACCGCTGCCTGCACGGCCGGCTGCGGCTGCGGCGCCGCGGCCTGCCGCGCGAGCAGGCGCTCGGCGTGCGAG
>JBAUTD010000370.1:0-2581 GCA_049582045.1 Burkholderiales bacterium | reverse complement strand
GATCGGCGACGACGTCTTGCTGACGTTCGGCTTCGAGGGCGACAAGGAGTAGCGCCCCCCGCCGCTCATTTCGGCGGCGAGAGCACCATGCGGATCCGGACCGTGACGTCGTTCGCGACGACGGTCGTGTCCGCCCACTGCCCCTCGCCGACCTTGAAGTCGAGCCGCTTGAGCCCGAAGCTGCCCTCGGCGATGCGATTTCCGCCCGCCTCGGTGCGCAGCACCACCGGCACGACGACCCGGCGCGCGAATCCCTTGATCGACAGCTCGCCCGCGATCTCGTAGCGGTTGTCGCCGCGGTCGGCAATCGACGTCGACGCGAAGTGCGCGACCGGGAACTTCGCGGTGTCGAACCAGGCCGCGCCGCGAAGCTCGCGCTCGGTATCGTCGCTCGCGAGATCGATGCTCCCGAGGTCGACGTCGACGACGACCTTCGAATGAGCGAGGTCCTGCGGCAGGAAGGCGACGTCGGCCGTCCATTTGCGGAAGCGGCCCTCGACGGCCGCGCCGAGCTGCGTGGCGACGAAACGAATCTCGCTCCGTTCGACGATGACGCCCTCCGCCGCTGCGGTCCCGGTCGCGATCGCGGCGGCGGCCAGGACCGCGACGACGACGTATCGAGGCCGAGGCATCGACCTGCTCCGCTAGTGCCGTGAATTGCTAGTACGTTGCACAACCCGGCGTCGTTCCGGACGCGCCCGCGACGCGGGCGCGAGCCGGAACCCAGTGACTTTCAAAGACACTAATGGGATGGTCGCCCCCTTCCCGATACGGCATCAGAGTGCCACAGTGGAAATTGTGGAATGTCCACTGACACGAGAGGAGGCGACCGCTATGAAGATTACGACGATTGGGCTCGATCTGGCAAAGAGCGTCTTTCAGGTCCACGGCGTGGACGAGCGCGGCAAGGTGGGGTTGAGGAAGCAGCTCAAGCGGGCGCAGGTGCTGCCCTTCTTCGCCAACCTGTCGCCGTGCCTGATTGGGATGGAGGCGTGCGCGAGCGCGCATTACTGGGCGCGCAAGCTGCAGCAGTTCGGACATACGGCGAAGCTGATGCCGCCGCAATACGTCAAGCCCTACGTGAAGAGTAACAAGAATGACGCCGCCGACGCCGAGGCGATCTGCGAAGCGGTGGGCCGGCCGAACATGCGCTTCGTGGCGGTCAAGACGGCGGAGCAGCAGGCGATCCTGGCCGTGCATCGTGCGCGCCAGGCTCTGGTGAAGGCGCGCACCGCACAGGCGAACCAGATTCGGGGCTTGCTGGCCGAGTTCGGGGTCGTGCTGCCGCAAGGCCTTGCGCAGCTGGGCCAGCGCCTGCCGGTGATGCTGGAGGACGGCGAGAACGAGCTGCCGGGAAGCTTTCGCCAGTTGCTGGCCCGCTTGGGCGAGAACCTGGCGCACCTGCAGCGCCAGGGGGAGGAACTCGAGCGCGAGATTCAACGTTGGCACGGGGACAGCGAAGCGAGCCGGCGGCTGGCGGCGATCCCGGGCATTGGCGTGCTGGGCGCGAGCGCGCTGGTGGCCACGGTGGGTAACGCGCACAGCTTCGCCCATGGGCGCCAGCTGGCCGCCTGGTTGGGGATGGTGCCCAAGCAAGCCTCGAGCGGCGGCAAGACCACCCTGCTCGGGATGAGCAAGCGCGGCGACAGCTACCTGCGCACGCTGCTCATCCATGGCGCGCGCTCGGTGCTGCGGCAAGTCGAGTGCCATCCCGAGCGGGCCGACCCGTGGCTGCGGCAGCTGCTGGCGCGCCGGCCCAAGAATGTCGTGGCGGTAGCGCTGGCCAACAAGAACGCCCGCATCGCGTGGGCCTTGCTCGCCCACGGGCGCGACTATCAGCCCCAGTACCGGGCAGCGGACGCCTGAAGCAGCGCGGGCTCGCCGTCGGGTAAGGACACCGTTGGATTGATTGAAGGAGTGAAGCCACTGATTGCTCAGGCAAACGTGACGTGATGGCAAAACAGGTCGGACCGTGACCGGGCTAAGCTGCGGAACCCAGCGCTACTTCGAGTGCGCGTCACTGATGAGCTCCCGGTCAGCGTATTCCATCAGGGCCCGAGGCCTTCGCTGGCCTCAATACAGGCCGGATGTATGGCTGCAATCACTACCTGCTCGCGATCGCAAATCGAATGCTTGGCAAAACGGGGGCGACCATGTATGGGTTCCCGCCTTCGCGGGAACGACGACGTGCAGATAGGTCATGAATTTCAGACTCAGTACACTAGCAGCCTGATGCAAAACCCGTCATGGCCGCGCAGCGGGTTGGCGGGATGGGATGCGCGAAGTAGCGAGCGACGTGCGGTCGACCCCACACGAGCGAGCTGCGACAAAGCAGACCGCCCGCCAACCCGCTGCCCATCCGGGTTTCGACGATATGGCCTCGTCTACGTCGTTGCTCGCCTTGCGAATATGCATGGGCTATTCGACGCGGCTCGCGCCTAGTATACGAGGCCATCTCGTCCGAAACGCGGCTCATGAGGGGTTCTGCATCAGGCTGCTAGGGCCGCAACAGGATCTTCGCCGCACCGCTGCGACCGGCGTCGAGATCCGCGAATGCGGCGGCACCGTCCGCGAGTGTACG
>JBAUTD010000369.1:0-6471 GCA_049582045.1 Burkholderiales bacterium | reverse complement strand
GTCCACTGCCGTGGCCACCGGACTCGCCGCCGCTGTCGTGGCCGCCCGTGTCGCCGCCGGATTCGCCGCCGCTGCTGCCGAGACCACCGCTGTGCTCCTGAGCGTAGGCCGCGGCGATCCAGTCGGGGAATGCCGGGCCGGCCGCGTGCTCAAGCGCGAGCGCCGCGCCTCCGATGGCAATGACCGCGGCCGCCAGCGCCGTCGCGGTGTGTTTCGTTCTCGTTTTCATTTTGCGTTGTGCTTCGTAGTAAGACATCCAGCGTGTTGCGCTGCCGGGCGATCGCTCGCCCGGCAGTCCCTGTTGATCGCCTAGCCGTGCGCTTCGGCGATCGCCTGGCGCACCGCTTCCGCGTAGGTCGCGATCACGTCGGAGGTCACACCGGCCGGCAGCGTGAGCTGCAGGATCTTGGTCACCGCGTCGACGGTGGCCGTGCTCACCGGAATCGTCTTGTCGGACGCGCTGCCGATGAACACCGCCGCGAGCATCACGAACTGGTCGGTCGTCGTCGCGGTATAGGTCTTCGCCGTCGCCGCGATCGTGCCGTCGGGCACCAGGTCCTTGTACAGGCCGAGGTTCTCGAGCGGCGAGTCGATCCGCACCACCGTCGTGCTGTCGAAGTTGTCCTTGATCAGCGCCTGCAGCGCAGCGATCTTGCCCGCCTCGTCGAGCGAGGCGTTGTTCGCGATCGCGACGACCTGGTCGTAGAACGCGGGCTGCAGCGCAGCCAGCGCCGACGCGAGCGACTGGTCTATCACGTGCGAGGGTGCGCGCACCACGCTCAGGCGTCCGAGCTCGAGATCCGAGGGCACGCCTTCCTGCGCCCAGACGGGCTTGCCGCCCTGGGTGCCGGCGGTCGGCTTGGAGCCCTCGCCGCCGTAGCGCGGGCCCTTGGCGTCGCTATCACCGCTCGGGCCGCCCTGGCCTTGGCCGCGCCCGCCGACGTCTGACGGCGTCTTGCTGCCGCGCTGTCCGTGCTCGCCGGTGGGCCCGCCCTGTCCCTTCGGCACGCCGTCGTCCTGCGCCTGGGCGGACGAGATGGGCCCGAGCCAGCTCGGAGTTACGCTTGTCGCGGCCATCGCGACGCCGAATGCTGCAATCGTTGCGAGCGCGATCGGACGCAGATTGTGGAGTTTGGCAGACATGATGTGGTTCCTTTCTCTGGGAGTGATGACTGCTGGCCCTACTAAAAACGATAAGAACAAACCCGATAAGTTCATGAAATGCTTATATATATGGACATCGCCTTGACAGTTATTTTCATTTCCAATTCATGTACTTAGGTTACATAAACTGAAAGCTGACGTTTTGATCAGGATCAAGCGGGCATCCGATCTGGCCCGCGGGTCCGAGGGAATGAAATGCGCGGCGCGAGAAGCAATACGGCGGGCGCGCGCCGCGCCCGCCCGCGCTCAGTGGGACAAGGGAACCGCGATGCGCACGAACACCATGCGCTTGGTGAAGTTCTCGCTCGGCAGGCTCGACTCGAGCTTGCGCGCGGCGAGGTTCAGGTCGAGGAAAAGATTGCGGTGCAGGCGGTAGACGAGTCCGATATTGCCGCCTTTGTAGTCGTCGGTGCGGTCGAACCCCTCGTAGGCGACGCGCGAAATCGAGCCGTTGATCCGCCCCGAAAGCTTGTCGGTGAAGCGGTGCTCGAGTCCCGCCGAGACATAGGTATTGAGGTAGCTCGAGGACACCAGCACGTTGCCCGGAGTCGGGGTGTAGGTCACCGTGGTCTCCTCGACCGTGCGATCGACGTAGGCCGACACGATCGTGCGCGGGCCCACGGCCCACACCAGCGCTGCGCCGGCGACCGGCGCGCTCACGTCGTTGAAGCGCGCATCGGCGTAGTCCTGCTTGAGCCGTCCCGCGAAGGCGTCGAGCTTGACCTTGCGCGGAACGTTCCAGCGCACCCCGACCAGGTAGCGTCGGCCGTCGGAGTCGCGCTGGTAGCTGAGGTCGTCCAGCGGCGCGTCGTAGCGCCGGTTGTCGAGCGCGAGCTGCAGATAGGGCTCGATCCGGGGCGAGGCCTCGTAGCCGAGCCGCACGCCGCCGGTGTACTGCCAGCGGTCGCGGTCGTCGTTGTTGATGATGTTGATCGCGCCGCTGCCGGTGACGAAGTTCACGTCGTCGTAGTTCAGGTGTTGCGCGGTGCCGGCGACGCGCACCGACACGCGGCCGAGCTGATGGAAGAAGCCGCCGTAGAAGCGCCGCTGGTAGTACTTGGTCGGGGTGAGGCCGTTGCGCGCGTCCGGCGACTCGCGGTCTTCGTGATCCTGCGAAAAGCGCGCGCCGCCGTAGACGTTGGTGTCGGCGTTGAAGTCGTAGCGCCCTTCGCCGCTGACGCGCCAGTCGTCGGAGTCTTCGCTGCCGTAGCGCTGGTAGCGGGTGCTGTCCCAGGCGGCGTAGAAATTGAGCGCGTGCCGGGTCCAGTTCGACTGCGCCCAAATCGCGGGCGAGTAGATCCAGGCATGGTCGCTCACCGGATTCGAGTTCGAGTAGTAAAGGTTGTCGTCGTACATCCAGGTCGCGTCGATCTCGGGGTAGACCAGGAAGGAGCCGGCGCTGAACGGCGTGCCGGTGGCGACCACGGGCTCCTCGGGCTTCACGGTGCGTCCCGGCGCCGGTCCCGGTGAGACGGTTTCCTGCTCGAGCTTCGTTCCCTCTGCCGGCACGGTCGCAGACGTGCCGGGCGCCGCAGGCGCGTTGATCGACTTCTCCTGCGCGCCTGCGGCCGCGGACCACAGGCATGCAGCGGCGAGCGCTGCGCTGCAGACTCCGACGAGTCTGCACTGCAACAACGTTTTCATTTCAAATTCCCTTTTCAGTCGTGCCACGCTGCGCGCAGCAGGTTTTCTTCCTTGTTGTAGTGGAACTCGAGCCTGCCCTTGTACGCGTTGTGCACGTGCTCGGCGATCTCGCGCGCGAGGTGCGTGCCGGTGGTGGTGATCAATACGCCTTCGGCGCTGTTCTCGATCGCCATGATGCGCTCCAGCGGATGGCGCGCCTTTTCGTTCGCTTCGCAATGCCGCGCCAGGCTCATGATCTCGTCGCGGTGGCCGGCGAACAGCTTGCCGCCGAGGGAGACGAAGCCGGCGGGAAACTTGTCGCGCGTGCGGTGGCAGGCCGGGCAGAGCTGCTCGTGCGCGCCGGCGGGCGCGGGCTCCCAGGTCCAGCGCCCGCGATGGTAGGTCGCGCCGCAGTCCGGGCAGCGCGTCGGCTCGGGCAGCTTGCCCTTCGCCTTGTAGGTGTCGTGCACCAGCTCGTCGCGCAGCTCGTCCCTGCGCAGCATGCGGAATCCGCCTTGATCCTTTTTCATGACCTGCCTCTATGGGACCTTGTGGGACTTGACGTCGCCGCGCTTGACGCGCGCGTCTTCCTCGAGCTGCCTCACCACCGACTCGAACGCCTCGCGCAGCGCGACGTACACGTCTTCGTGATGATCGCGATTGGCGACGATCTCGTGCCCCGGCACGTGCGCGTCGATTCGCACCTGGAACTGCCGACCCTGCTGCTGATGGCGCGCAGTCTCCTCGACCGTGACCCGGCAGCTGACCAGGTTGGGGTGGAATTCCTCGAGCTTGGCGGCCTGGTCGCGGATGCGGGCCTCGAGCGCGTCGGAGGGCGGCATGTGGCGCAGAGTGATCTGGAGGGGGATTTGCATGATTTTCGTTCTTCCGTGCAGCGAGACGTCTTCACGATATCCGCGGCGCGGGGAGCGGTATTGACCTCGATCAAACGACTCACCAGACCTGCTGCGGTCCCTCGAGCAGCTCGCGCCACAGCGTCGTGACGCCGGCGAGCTCGCCGCGCGCGAGCTCTTCGGCGCGCGGCCGCAGCGCGGCGAGGGCGGCGGGATCCTCGAGCCGAAGCTTCAGCTCCACGAGCTGCGGCTCGGTAATCGGGCGCCCGATGCGGCTCACCAGATAGCAGTAGGCTTCCCGCACGCCGCCCACCTCGGCCACCAGCGCGCGGGCGATGCGGTTGGCGAGCAGGTTGTAGAGTTTGCCGACGTGCGTGACCGGGTTCTTGCCCGCGGCCGCTTCGAGGCTCATCGGGCGGTAGGGCGTGATCAGGCCGTTGACCCGGTTGCCGCGGCCGACTTCGCCGTCGTCGCCCGCCTCGGCCGACAGGCCGGTCACCGTGAGGTACACGCTGTCGGCGCTGTCGCCGTCGGCGGTGTTGAGCGCGACTTCGGCGCCGGCCCCGGCGGCGGAGGCCGCGATTTGCCTGATGCGCGCCTTCTTGCGCCGGTAGTCGTCCATGTCCGAGACGTGCCGGCCGACAACGGCGCAGGCGAGGGTGAGCGAGATTTCGCGTCCGCTGCGCACACCCATGACCTTGATGTCCTCGCCGATCTCGGGTTGCGCCGCCCTGACCTCGCGCGAGTTGAGCTTGCGCTCGACCGCGAGCACGGCGCTTTCCAGCTCGTCAAGAGGGGCGAAGCCGACCCCGAGCGAGGTGTCGTTGGCGAGCGGCGCGCCCGCCTCGCGCCGCCGCAGGAAGAGCGCGGCGAGATCCGGCGAGGTCGGCCGGATGCGCGGATGGATGCGCACGTGGCGCGCCGGATCGAGGTGGCGCAGGTTCTCGCCCAGCCAGCGCCGGCTTTCCTCCACCGCGATCTCGTCGACGGGTATCGCCACGCCCTCGAAACTCGCGGTCGCGCGCCCGGCGAGGTAAATCTCGATCGGCTCGGTGACCTGGCCGCCGCCGAACGCCGGCCGCGCCGCGCCGCCGCACAGCAGGGCCTTGTCGACGTTATGGTGCAGGATCGCGCCGAAGCGCTCGAGATAGAAGCGCGACAGCGCGCGGCTCAGGTTCTCCGCGAGCGCGTCGCAGATCGAGTCGGGATGTCCCAGCCCCTTGCGCTCGACGATCTCGAACGGAAGCGAGGCGGCCGAGGCGGCCTCAAGCGGGCCGATTTCCAGTTTCATGTTGCCGGCCGCGCGCGGCGGCCCGCTGCGGCTCGAGGCGGACTTGCGGCGCCCGGTTGATGCAGGTGAGAAGCGTCGCGTAGCCGAACAGGTTGGTGCGCCGCGTGTCGACCACGTCGAGCTTCGCCGCGGCGAGGAAGCGCTCGAGGTTCATGTCGCCGCGGTAGCGCATCACTCGGTAGGTCGGCGCCAGCAGCACCTCGCAGGCGCGCATGAGCGCGCTGCCGGTGCGGAAGTGCTGCGCGATCACGATCGTTCCGCCGGGGCGGCAGACGCGCTGCATCTCGCTCACCGCGCGCAAGGGGTCCGGCAGGCCGGAAAGCGCGAACATCAGCGCCACCTTGTCGAAACTGGCGTCGGCGAAGGCGAGGCGCCCGGCGTCCATCCGGACCAGCCCCTCGACCTGCGACAGGTGCTGCGCGGCGACGCGCGCGGCGGCGCGCGAGAGCATTTCGCGCGAGGCGTCGATACCGGTGACGCGAACCTGCCGCGGGTAGAGCGGCAGCGACATTCCGGTGCCGACGCAGACCTCGAGCACGCGCTCGCCGGGGCGGCAGGCGAGCGCCGAGAGTGCGGCCCTGCGCCCCGGCGCCAGGCTCGCGCCGAAGATGAGGTCGTACAGCGGCGCCAGGCGGCGGTAACCCTGCTGGCTGAGGGCGAGGTCGATTTTCACTGGGACGGAGTCTATGCGCTCGAGCAAGTCTCCGTATTCTGCCGCAGGACGGTGGCGCTAGTCAGGCCGGATCTCGCCTTTGCGCACCCACACGTCGCGCTCCTCGCAGTGCAGCAGCTCGTCGCCGCGAGCCGAGTTTGACCTTGATCAAGTGCCGGGGCCGCGCCGCCGCGCCTAATCGGGATGAACGCGAGCACCGGAGAACGCAGATGGCCCTGACCCGCAAACAGCTCGAAGAATTCGAAGCCCTGCTGAGGCAGCGGCACAAAGACCTGGTCGCCGAGCTGCTGGAGGACGTCGCGCGCGCGCGCGACGAGAGCTACGCCGACGTGGCGGGCGGCGTGACCGACCTGGGCGACGAAGCGCTCGCCGACCTGCTGTCCGATCTGGACAACGCCGAAGTGGAGCGCGACATGCGCATGGTGCGCGAGCTCGACGCCGCGCTTGCGCGCATCGCCGACGGCACCTACGGCACCTGCGCCGATTGCGAAGGCGAGATCGGCCTGGAGCGGCTGCGCGCCTACCCGACGGCGATGCGCTGCATCAAGTGCCAGGAGGTGTACGAGAAAACGCACGCCCATGCGGGCGAGCCGAGGCTCTAGCGCAGCCTAGCCGGCGCGGCCGGGCTCGGCGCCATCGCTCGGGCTCATGGCCGGAGTTATGGTGTATCGGCGCGGGGGCTGAGCTATGCTTGCTCTCGCAGCCGGGGGGACGGGCGATGAGCAAGATCCTCGACAATCTCAGGCAGGCGGAGCAGGACCGCATCGCGCTCGCGGACGCCGAGTCGCGCCTCGCGTCCGAGCGCCTCGGCAAGGCCCTGGCCGAAGAGCAGCGAACGCGGGAGCAGGAAGCCGAGCGCAAGGCGC
>JBAUTD010000368.1:0-3199 GCA_049582045.1 Burkholderiales bacterium | reverse complement strand
TCCTTGATGAGCTGCGAAAGCTCCAGGACGGTCATGCCCGAAATTGCCTCGAGAATTTGTGCTCGTTCCATCTTCAACTCCTGAATGTTTAGGGTTCCTGAATATTTGGTCGGTTCGGATCAGGCCGCAGCCTTCTCCTTGTTGTCGCGTACCGCGGCCAGCGTGCGAACAAACTTGGCCGGAACCTCGTTCATGGTGCGCACGAGCTTGGCGACCGGCGCCTGCATCGTGCCCATGAGCTTGGCCAGCAGCTCGTCGCGGCTCGGCAGCAGGGCGAGCGCGGCGACTTCCTTGGCGGACATGACGATGTTCGCCATCGCTCCGCCGCGGATGACGAACTGCTCGTTCGCCTTCGCAAACTCGGCCAGTACTTTTGCGCCGAGAACCGGGTCCTGCGCGATGCCGTACATCAGCGGGCCGCTCATCTGCTCGGCCAGCTTCTCGAACGGGGTGCCCTTTACAGCACGCCGTGCGAGCGAATTCTTCAGCACGCGCAGGTAGACGCCCGACTTCCTCGCTGTGGCGCGCAGGCCCGTCACGCTCTCGACATTGAGGCCGCGATATTCCGCGACGATCAACGCCTGTGCGTTGCTGAGCTGCGCGGCGACCTCGGTTACGACCGCCTGCTTTTGCTCCAGACTAAGACTCAAGGTCTACCTCCTTGCGTTGATCAAACGGCCGTTCCTCGCGGTACGGCCCCCATGGCGACCTTGAATCAGGAACCCTAGATTCCTGCTTCGGGTGCGCCGTCTGCGTAGGGCGCTGACGCTCGTTTAAGCCGCGGCGGTCAAACACCCGTGCGGCCCCTACGGTCTTTGACAGCAACCGGCCGTTCCTTCGATCGGCCGGCAGCCCAAAGTCCTTGCTTCACTGCTGCGGTTGCGCCGCGACCGACGCGGGGTCGATCTTGACTCCCACCCCCATCGTGCTCGACACCGACAGCTTCTTCAGATAAATGCCCTTCGAGCCCGAAGGCTTGACCTTGTTCAGCGCCTCGACCAGCGCCGCAAGGTTGTCGCGCAGCTGCTCGGGCGTGAACGACGCGCGCCCGATCCTGCACTGCACGGTCCCGGACTTGTCGGCACGGAACTGCACCTGTCCCGCCTTGGCGTTCTTTACCGCCGCTGCGACGTCCGGCGTCACGGTGCCGACCTTCGGGTTGGGCATCAGGCCTCGCGGACCGAGGATCTGTCCGAGCTGCCCAACCACGCGCATCGCGTCCGGCGCGGCGATGACCACGTCGAACTCGATCTTGCCGCCCTTGATGCTCTCCGCCAGGTCCTCGAAGCCGACGACATCCGCGCCCGCGGCCTTGGCCGCCTGAGCCCTGTCGCCCTGCGCGAACACGGCCACCCGCACGGACTTGCCGGTGCCGGAGGGCAGCACGACCGAGCCGCGCACCGACTGGTCGGTCTTCTTGGCATCGATACCCAGGTTCACCGCCACGTCGACCGATTCGTCGAATTTCGCGGTCGCGGTGTCCTTGATCAGCTTCATCGCGTCGATCGCCGGGTAGGCGAGCGCGCGGTCGACTTTGGCGGCTAGAGCCTTCCTGCGTTTGCTGATGGCCATTTACATGCCCTCCACGACGATGCCCATCGAACGCGCGCTGCCGGCGACGGTGCGCATGGCGGCCTCGAGATCCGCGGCCGTGAGATCGGGGGTCTTCGCTTTCGCGATCTCCTCGACCTGCTTGCGCGTGATCTTGCCGACCTTGTCGGTGTGCGGCCGCGGGCTCCCGCTTTCGATCCCGGCAGCCTTCTTGATCAGCACCGTGGTCGGCGGCGTCTTGATGATGAAGGTAAAGCTCTTGTCCGCGTACGCCGTGATCACCACGGGCAGCGGCAGGCCGGGCTCGACCTTCTGCGTCTGCGCGTTGAAGGCCTTGCAGAATTCCATGATGTTCAGGCCGCGCTGGCCCAGCGCCGGGCCGATGGGGGGCGAGGGATTCGCCTTTCCCGCCGGCACCTGCAATTTGACGTATCCGACGATTTTCTTTGCCATGCTTCTCTCCTATCGGGTCCGAACGAGCGCCGCAGCGCTCTCCCCGCTACGCCTTCTCAACCTGCCCGAACTCCAGCTCAACCGGAGTCGAGCGACCAAAAATCGTGACCGCCACCCGCAGGCGGCTCTTCTCGTAGTTCACGTCTTCCACCGTTCCCTGGAAATCGGTGAACGGACCATCCTTGACGCGCACCATCTCGCCCACCTCGAACAGCACTTTCGGCTTGGGTTTTTCCACGCCTTCGCGCATCTGCTGCATGATCGCGGCAACTTCCTTCTCCGAAATCGGAGCGGGTTTGGTCGCCGTGCCGCCGACGAAGCCGGTCACCTTGTTGGTGTTCTTCACCAGGTGCCAGGTGTCGTCGTTCATCTCCATTTCGACCAGCACGTAGCCCGGGAAGAACTTGCGCTCGGACATGTGCTTCTGGCCGCCCTTCATCTCCACCACTTCCTCGACCGGCACGAGAATGCGGCCGAACTTGTCCTGCATTCCGGCGCGCGAGATGCGGTCTTCCAGCGCGCGCTGCACCGACTTCTCGAAGCCGGAGTAGGCGTGCACCACGTACCAGCGTTTGCTCATGTCGACCTGCTCGATTCTGGCCACTTTAGGTCTTCTTCCATCCGAGGATCACGTCGTACAGGACCCACTCGAGGCCCTTGTCGGTGACCCATAGAAAAACCGCCATCACCACGGCGAACGCGAACACCGCCGCGGTGGTCTGTATCGTTTCCTTGCGCGTCGGCCAAACCACCTTCTTCGCTTCCACGATCGACTCGCGCGCAAACGCGACGAACCGCCGGCCGAGCGCGGTGAACCATGCGACCGCGCAGCCGGCGAGAATCCCGCCGAAGACCGAAAGGACGCGCAGCAGGATGGCGCCCTCTCCCAGCCAGTAGTAACCCCAGACGCCCAGCGCCGCGAGAGCTACCGCAATTACCAGCTTGATCTTGTCCAGCATCTTTTCAGCAATGTCCGTGCTAGTGGCAGGCCAAGAGGGAATCGAACCCCCAACCTTCGGTTTTGGAGACCGACGCTCTGCCAGTTGAGCTATTGGCCTGTGAGTTCCGTTACTCGATGACCTTGGCGACGACGCCGGCGCCGACGGTCTTGCCGCCCTCGCGAATGGCAAAGCGCAGGCCCTGCTCCATCGCGATCGGCGCAATCAGCGTCACCACCATCTTGATGTTGTCCCCC
>JBAUTD010000367.1:0-10003 GCA_049582045.1 Burkholderiales bacterium | reverse complement strand
GCCGTGAGCTGCGCGCTCCGTCCGGCGGCGCGCGACCCGGCCGAGGCGGCGACTGAACGCCGGACGTCCGTGATTTTCGATCGGATCGAACGGGCCTGCCCTCGGGTGTTCAGGGGCCAGACCGCGGTGACCGAGCCTTTCCTGAACGGCTGGTCGCGCAACTACAATGGCCTTGACGCGCGGCTCGAGGCGTTCGGTGACTATGCCGTACTGAACCTCTTGCGCAAAGGCGGCAAGATTGACTTCGGCAGGCTTTCGGCGTGGGAACGCGGGGATGCCGTGCTTCCCGCGGCCTGCCGATGATCTGACTTGGGCGGGCCATGGACGAGCGCGAATATCACGACCATCATTACGAGGCCGAGGCGGCGAGAATCCAGCATAGCGCCGTGTTCACGCGGGTTCATGACCGAGTCGCGCGCCAGTTTCTGCGCGCCACGGGCGCCGATCGCCGGCATCGAATTCTCAGTCTGGGATGCGGAGATGGATCGATCGAGCTGCGCCTGGCGGCGCACGTCGCGCAAGTCGTCGGGCTCGACATTTCGAGCGTGGCGATCGGTCACGCGCGTGCCAGAGCGGCTTCGGCGGGGCTGCGCAACGTCTCGTTCGCAGTGGCAGAGCCCGACGGCTCGGGCATGGAGGACCTGGGCCAATTCGACGTCATTGCAGCCTTCGCGTTCCTGCACCATCTGGACGACGCCGCGATCCGCGACACGCTGCTCGCCGCGCGCGGGGCATTGCGCCCCGGCGGTGTTTTCTATTCCGCCGATCCGAATCGACGGCGCTTGGTCGGGCACTTCGCGGGACTGGTGCGCCGCGCGTACGATCGCTATCACAGTCCCGACGAACGGGAGCTCGACCCGGACGTGCTGGCCGCGCTCTGCGCGCAGATGGGATTCAGGCCGGTTATCGACTACGTAGACTACTTTCTCGGCCCGCTGGCGTGGCTCGCGCCCGGAACGCCGGCCTGGCTCGCGCCCGCGCTGCAATGGCTGGACGACGCGGCGCTGTGCGTACCGCTGCTGCGTCGCTACGCGTCGTCCTTCAGCCTGCTGGCTCGCACGCCCGCATGATGCCGCTGCCAGGGTGAGGCGCCGACCATGCTCCTGCTCGACATACTGATCGCGACGCTGGTCGTATTTCCCTGGCTCACCGACTGGGCCTGGACCACGCTGCCGTGGGTCGGGTTTGTCCAGCCTGCGGACTTCGGCGTTCCGCTGCTCACCGTCGCCCTGGTCGTGCTTGGGGTCCTGCGCGCCAGGCGCGCGCGCGACCTGGTCGCGATCCTGGCGCGCTTCCCGGCGCAAGCGCTTGGCTACGCCGCGGCGCTCGTCTCGCTTGTGGTACTCGCGGGTTGGGTCCTGCGGCTCGAAAATATCGATTCGGCCATGGTGATCTGGCGGCTCACGCACGGTACCGGCGCCGTGCCGCTGGTTGCGCTCGTCGCCTTCGTAGTGCGGCGCTGGTCGAGCGAGCCGTGGCATGACAGTTTCTTCGTCCGGCTCGGCGCGAGGATCGGACGCGCCTGGTTCGCGGCGGTCGAACGCTCGCCGGCGCGTGCGCTCTGGACGGCCGCCGCAGCGGTTGCCGCGGTCTTTCTGTGGATCTCGTACTTGCGCCACCGCGCTTTCGAGACCCACGGCTACGACCTGGGAATCTTCACCAACGCGATCTGGAATCTGACGCACGGAAACGGCTACGTTTCTTCGGTCAAGGGTGGCATCAACCTCTTTACCGACCACCAGTCGCCGGTGTTCTGGCTGCTGGCGCCGCTGTTCTGGGCCGTTCCGCGGCCGGAAACCCTGCTTGTGGTGCAGGCCTTCGGGCTCGCCGCCGGCGGCCCGGCGCTGTATTACCTGACGCGCGAGCGCTTCGGCCCGCGGCATTGGGCGCCGGCGGCCTTGCCCTGGCTTTACTGGACCTATCTGCCGCTGCGAAACGCGAGCGCGTTCGACTTTCATCCCGAAGTGTTCATGTTGCCGCTGTTCCTTTGGACTTTCGCGGCGTTTGCCTCCAGGCGGAGCTGGACCCGGGTGCTCGGCGTCGTGGCGCTCATCTGCGCGCTGGGGACGAAGGAGTCGGCCGGGGTGGTGGCGGCCGGCATAGGCGTGGCCTGGACGCTGGCGGAGCAGGGGCGCCCCTGGCGCACGCGCTGGTTGGGCATTGCGCTCGCCGTCGTGGGCACGGCGCTGTTCTTCTACGACGTGAAAGTCGTGCCGCGGTTGTTCGGCGGCGACTACGCCTACATGGGGCTCTACGATCGGTTCGGAGGAGGGGTCGTCGACGTGCTGCTGGCGCCGTTCACTCAGCCGGCGTACTTCTTCTCCCAGATCCTCGACCCTGCGCGCTTGAACTTCCTGTTCTGGACGCTCGCGCCGCTCGGGTTCCTGCCGCTGTTCAACTGGCGCGCGGCGCTGGCGGCGTTGCCGCCCTACCTGATGCTCTTTCTGAGCGAGGGCGATCAGCGGGTTAAGATCATCTTTCACTACGGCATCGAGCCGGGGTCGGCGCTATTCTGGGCACTTCCGTTCGGACTCGCGGCCTTCGCCGGGCGCTTCGGCTGGAGGCGCGCCGGAATCTGGATGCTGTTCTGGGGCGTCGCCTGTCTCGGCCCCAGCGAGCTGATGCGAGCGCGCAGCTACTCCCAGAGCCCGCACGCGCGCTGGCTGGTAACGCAGGCCATACCGTGCCTGAACGCCGACGCCCCGACCGCGGCCTCCGACGTACTCGTTTCGCATCTCGCGACGCGGGCCTGGATCAGCTATCCGGACGTGCTGCGGCAGCAGCCATCGGGCGAGCCGGTCCAGTGCGTGGTGACCGACCTCGACGTCCACAACTGGCCTCTGGGGGTGGGCGGGGTGCGACACGTGCTGGCGGGACTGCCCGCCAAGGGCTACCGGGAGACCTGGAGCTGCGGCGGCTTCAGTGTGTACGAATTGCCGAATTCGCACTGTCTCCGATGCACGCCCAGCTGTCCGTGAGCGACGCGGAATTAGGAGTTCGGGACAGACGGCTTCCTAGGGTCTTGCGTCTGATGGGCGCGTTGTTCGCCCTCGCTATGCTGCTGAATGCGCTCTTGTGCGTGCCCAAGCGAAGCGGCGACGGCTATGAGTACACGCTGGCAACACACGCGATTGCCACGCGTGGCGTTCCGGCTGTATCTGCAGCGGACGTGGGCGATGTCGCCCGCCTGCTTCGTCTGTGGCCGGTAGACGGAATGTCCAGTTATCTATCTACCGATTTGGCTGTGGCGTTCGCCGCAGGCAAGGACCGCTTTGGTTTTTACCGCACGAAGACAGGGAAATATTACGGGTACCACTTCTGGCTGTACTAGGCGCTTGCGGCCCCTTTCGAGATCGCGCTGCGGGGTCTGAGCGAGAACCCCTTCAAGTCGTTGCAGATTCTCAACGCACTGGTCGTGGGATTGGTGCTGATCTGATTGCTGGGCTGGCAGCCAGTCAGTCCGGAGATCAGGGTGTGGACGGGGGCGTGTTACCTGCTTGGCGGGACCATCTGCTACCTGCGATGGACCGGCCCGGAAGCCCTTGTGACCCGTTTGCTCGTTCTGGGTTTTGCCGGTCTGTACGTTGATCGTTGGCGATTGGCGCTCGTCGTCTTTGCATTGGCCAGCTTGCAGGATCTCTCGCTCGCTCCGCTTCTGCCGCTGGTCTCGGCACATCGTTGGACGCGCGTCGCCGGGTCGTCGCACGAGCGTCTGCGAAAATTGGCGAAGGATTGGCCGTGGTTGTTCGCGTTCGCGGTGTCGCCGATTGCCCCGTTGTTCTATTTCTCGAATTTCGGCAGATTCAATCCGATTGTCGATGCAGGCTCGGTAAGTGCCGGCTACATCACCTTGGGACGACAGGTTTCCGCATGGTTTGACCTTGATCAGGGCATGATCGTAGGCCTTCCCTGGCTGTTTCCGATTGCGCTTTTTGCCGCTGCCGGCTTCGTTCGTCGGCACGTCTGGGACAGCGAATTGACCTGGGCCGTTACCGGGTCCCTGATCATCTTCGTTCCCCTGACGGCCCAGGGAAACTGGAACGCCGGGCAGGCGGTGTTCAATCGTTATGCGCTGATTGCCGCTGCGCCACTATGTGTTTGGATGGGTCGCCATCTTGCGCGAAGCGTAACTGCAAGACCGGCCAAAGTCTTTCTCCTGGTAGCGATGCTAGGCTGGAATGCCTATTTCGGCGGAGATGAGGCGCCGGAAGACTACCTTGATCACAAGCCGTGGGCGTCGTGGGTGCTTTCCCATTTCCCTGCTCTTTACCATCCTGAGCCTCAGATATTCATCGAGCGCACTCTGCACCGTGAAGTCTCCATCCACTATGGCGAGCCTAATGCCGCAGTTGTCTGGCCAGTCGGAGGGGAGATCAAGACGAAGATTCTGATACCCATCGCTCAGGGAGCGCAGGCGCTCAACGCCCTTTGTCCGCATGGTAGCGTTCTGTCCGACATCGACGGTAAAGCGTTGTCGCCGAAGGATGCTACTCATCGGCAGTTCGGCTGGGCTTACCTCGACGGAAAAATGTCGTGTCGGCCGAGGTCTAGGCAGGAATGACCGGCGCCAGTTCGCCATAGTGCTTCGATCTCGCGCGCGGTCGGTAAATTTCATCGGCTCCGCGTCACGCCCGAAGCGGCGCCCGGCGCGCCGGCTGTTGCAAGCCTTTTTTTTTGTTCATGGTTGATGTGCGCTCCACTGTTTCACTTCGGAACGGTAAATTGTTCACGCTCCAATGGCGATGGTCGATCCTATGCGCGGTCTATGCGCGGAGCGAAGCGACGATGCCAGCCTAGTGAAAGGGACGTGCAGGAAACACGTCCTTGCACAATTCGTTCGGGCATGCGCAGAATCCACGCGTGGATCGACTCCTGAAAATTCTGTTCGTCACCGGGCTTTGCGTACTCGCGTTTGCCTTCGGCGCGGCTACTTTTCAGTTTCAAGTCTTTCCATATCCATTGCTTCGCGACGCGAAATTGGCCTGGGACGCGTGGAGACAAGTGTCGGACCAGCCGATGCCTTTCGGCTTCAAGTATTTCATCGCTCCCTGGTGGAAGGAGCAGTTGGCGCGGCGCGTAGACTCGGCCGCTGGCGATGAGTACATACTCGTTACTGGCGGCCCCTACGAGCTGATGGATCGCTGTCCGAAGTTTGGCTGTATGGCATGGGTCATGGACCGTAAGGGACGTATCGTGCACGTGTGGGATGTCAATCTGGACGAGCTTTGGCAC
The DNA here is from genome assembly GCA_049582045.1 of Burkholderiales bacterium. Taxonomy (GTDB): domain Bacteria; phylum Pseudomonadota; class Gammaproteobacteria; order Burkholderiales; family SG8-39; genus DAHVFK01. The sequence goes on along the minus strand of JBAUTD010000367.1, from coordinate 4,771 downwards.
GGACTGACGGGTATTTCGGGTGAAGTCGGTCCGCTGAGCTTGACCCCGATCGGAATGGTGCTCGGCAGGGATGGATCGCTGGTTGTCACCTTTCAGGGGCGCGACACTTTTCCCTTCGCCATCGGAATCGCAAAATTCGACAGCACTGGTCGCGTTGTCTGGAAGCGATTTGACCACAGCCATCACTGGCCCGCTCTCGACGACGAAGGCCGCATCTACACGCCGTACGCAACGTTTCCAAAAGGGGTGAAGTACGTAGGGCACACGCCAATCGAGCTCAAGTGCGCGACTGAGCAGCCTTTGACGGACGGGATTCACGTTCTCAGTCCGGACGGCAAAGTGCTGCGTGACATCCCGGTTATGCAGTCGTTCCTTCGTGCTGGCTACGTCGGCTGGTTCTACGGCCTGCGCGATGGATGCGATCCTACGCACCTGAACTCCATTGCGCTTGTCACGAACGAGATCGCGAATCACCTGCCGGGCGCGAAGACGGGTGATCTTTTGGTTTCGCTGCGCGAGCCGAGCGCGATCGCCATCCTAGACGGCGTAACCGGCGACGTGAAGCGCGTAGTGTCGGGAAAGACTGCCGCCCAGCACAATCCGCAGTTCTTGCCCGACGGGACCGTGCTTGTGTTCGACAATTTGGGTGGGGAAAGGGGTCTCGGAGGCAGCCGGGTGGTTCGCATCAATCTCGTCACCGGTGAGTCGGAGACGATCTTTCCTCGCGGACACGAGATTGGATTACTTCCATTCAGCTCGCCCATCGCTGGCACGATCAGGGCGAGTCGGGACGGAAAGCGTGCGCTCATTGCCGATACGGAGCAAGGGCGAATAATCGAGATCGAAATCGCAACCGGGAAAGTCCTCTGGGTATACGAGAACGTTCAGGAGTTCGGGCCATTTCTCAAGGCGAGACATATAAAATCGCAGAGCACGCGCGGCCGCTTTTCCGTTTTCGGTGCATACTACGTGCAGGACACAGGATTCCTAAAGGAAGGGGCGGCGCAATGATGGCAGGGTCTCTTGGGCGGCGCGCCGTGCTCGTCGCCGGGTTCTGCGGCTTAATGGCATCGGCGGGCTCTGCCGCCGCGTACTTGGGACCCGGCGCGGGCCTCGGTATGCTCAGCAGCCTGTTCGCGGTGCTCGGCGTGGTGCTTCTCGCGTTGCTCGGAGCGATTCTGTTCCCGATCCGTATGCTGCTGAAGTTCATCCGCAAGCGCGGTCGCGGCGAAGTGCAGCCCGAGCGCGCGTCCTCCTCGGGGACACCCCCGGGCCCCTGAGCGCTCCGCCCAACGGGATGGGAGGAAAAGCCGGGCTGTTGCTCTACTGCGTGGCGGGCGGATCAGGCGCGATCGCCGGCCTCGCGTTCGCGGTGCTTTGGCCGCGCTTTATGCGCCCCGGGACAAGTCGACGCTTCTGGAGCGGGCTACACGGTCTGGCGCGGCAAATCGTGGCGGTGGATGACGTCGGGAATTTCATGCACTTGTACGGTTCATTGGGAAAGCTGCTCGGCGCTTATCTCCTGCGCAGCCTCGGCGGAACGGTTGTAGCTTGCCTGCCGATGGCCTTCATCCTGTTGGCGCTGTGGCCGTATCTGCGCGATCGCGAAGTCGTGTTTTTCGGGTCTTTCGCCGCAGTGACGCTCATTGGAATAATGTGGCCATTGCGTCGCCGATCCTGAGAAGGCGGGACTACGCGCTGGTGGCGCTGAGTCGGTGGCTCGCTCCGTTGCTGCGCGGTTTCGGCGAAATCGAGTTCGACTTGATTGAAAGTCGCCTGCGGGATGTCGTTGTCAGAGCGCCGGTGTTCGTCACCGGGCTCGCACGCTCCGGTACCACGACTGTCCTGACGCTTCTGTCGCGAGCCGACGGCGTCGCCACGCATCGCTATCGCGACTTTCCCTTTCTTGCGACGCCCGTGCTATGGAATGTGCTGCAGGATTGGCTCGGCGGCGACGTCGGCACCGCTACCGAGAGGCCGCACCGCGACCGAATCCGTATCACCAGGGAGAGCCCGGAGGCCTTCGAAGAGCCGATCTGGCAGGCGTTTTTCCCCGAGAGCCACGATCCCGCGCGCTGCCACGTGCTCGGTCCAGACATCCACAATCCTGCCTTCGAGAAGTTCTTTGTCGCGCATCTACGCAAGATCCTGTGGCTGCGTGGCGGCGTGCGTTATCTTTCAAAGGGGAACTACAATGTCGCGCGCATCGGCTACCTCGCGCGGCTGTTTCCTGACGCGCGCTTCGTGATACCGGTGCGCTCCCCGGCCACGCAGGTGAGTTCGTTGGTGAGGCAGCATGCGCTTTTCTGCCGCTACGCCGCCGAAGATCGGCGCGTCGGACGGTATCTGGCCAGCGCCGGGCACTATGAGTTCGGGCCGCAGCGCCGTCCGATCAATCTGGATCCGGAGCGTGCCGGTGAAATCGAGTCGGCATGGCATGAAGGCGACGAGTTGCGCGGCTACGCTCGTCAGTGGGCAGCGGTCTATGCTCATGTGGACAGGTTGCGGCGAGAGTATCCGGAGCTCGAACGGCGGATTCTTGTCTTGCGCTATGAGGATCTGTGTGCACGCCCGGATTTCGAAATTCGCCGCCTACTCGAATTCTGCGGTCTGGCGGACAGTGAGGGGCGAGTTGCCGCCGCAGCGGGCGAAGTTGCAGCGCCCGCGGAATCCGGACATGAAAGTGAGGTGGTGAACAGGGTGTGGAACGAAGTGGCTCCTGTGGCAAAGCGGTTCGGCTACCGGGCTAGTGAGCGTTAGCACGGTTATTTCTGTCGCTCGAGCTCGGCCGAGAAGCGCTCCCAGTGAGCGCGAACGATCTCCTCGAATCGGCTCCGAAAACGGCCACGATCGAAGCGCATCGCGTTCTCCCGGCAGGCGGAAGGCTCGAAGCGCGCCGGATCGCGCTCGAAGCGGCGCATGGTCTCCAGCACGGCTTCGGGTGTTTGCTGCTCGAACAGCAGGCCGGTCGGGCGGGCGGTGTTCTCCGCGCGCACGATCTCCGCTGCGCCCCCCTGTCCGAACGCGATGACCGGCGTGCCGCAGGCCTGCGCCTCGGCCATCACGATGCCGAAATCCTCGATGCCGGCGAACAGGAACGCGCGCGCACGCTGCATGTGGCCGAGCACCTCCGGCGTGGAGAGCCTGCCGCGCAGCTCGACGTTCGGCGGCAGCGCGGCGCGCAGGCGAGGCATCTCGGGGCCGTCGCCGATCACCACCAGGCGCCGCTCCGGCATTCGGCGGAAGGCTTCGAGCAGCAGATCGATCCGCTTGTACGGCTCGAGGCGCGACACGGTAAGGTAGAAGTCCTCCTTCGTCTCCCGCAGCGGGAAAGCAGGCACGTCGACCGGCGGGTACAGCACCTGCGCCTCGCGGCGGTACGCCTTGCGGATGCGGCGCGCGACGTGCGACGAGTTGGCGATAAACGCGTCCACGCCGTTGGCGGTCCGCACGTCCCACTGTCGCAGGCGGTGAAGCGCAAGACGTGCCGCCCACGCCCTCGGCCCGCGCTCCAGGCCCGCGGCGCGCAGGTACTCGTGCTGCAGGTCCCAGGCGTAGCGCATCGGGGTGTGCACGTAGCTCAGATGGAGCTGCCTCGGGCCGGTGATCACCCCCTTGGCCACGGCGTGGCTGCTCGAAATCACGATGTCGTAGCCCGCCAGGTCGAACTGCTCGATCGCCAGGGGCATGAGCGGCACGTAGTAGCGCAGCCAGCGGCGCGGCGCGGGGAACGACTGCAGGAAGCTCGTCGCGCGCGCGGGCCTGGGAATCGCGGCCCTCAGCTCGTCGTCGCGCACGTCGATCAGGGTGAACAGGTCGGCTTGAGGGTAGAGATCGAGGATCTCGCGCAGCACGCGCTCGCTGCCGGCGTAGTCGATCAGCCACTCGTGTACCACTGCGATGCGCGGCTGGGGCGCGCTCGTCATCGCTGAACCCGGAAGCTCCAGCGGTCGCTGCTGAGGAAGTTGAAAGCGAGCAGCAAGGCCGCGACGGCGAGGCTCGCCGGCACGTACCACAGGCCGAGAACCGAAACCAGCAGGTACATGAGCGCAAGATTGGCGCTGAAGCTGAACGCCATGGCGGTGAAGTAGCGCGGCAGCTCGATCGGCGCGTGCTCTCGCCGGGTGCGGAATGTCATCACCTTGTTCAGCACGAATCCGAGCGGGGTGATGGCGCAGAACGCGATCACGGTGGACAGCAGGTAGTGGATGCCCAGGCCCGCGGTCAGGCCCCACAGCACGAGCGTGTTGGCGACGAGGCAGACCCCGCCGACGAGGACGAACGAGGCGAAGCGCGCGGGCAGGGGCAGCGAAGATGACATGCGGGGATCTTCCACCCCAATATTACTCGATGCACGCCGGCTACGAGGGGCGCCCGAGCAGCACGACCTTGCCGTCCACGAACACGATGCGCCAGCCGTCGTTGCGCAGATCCGGCATGCTTCGGATCCCGAGGTCGAAATCCCGCTGCAGGAGAAGGATGTAGTTCACGTGATAGCGGGCGATGAACGCCTTGAGCGCACGCTCGTCGCTGTTCAGCCGCAGCAGCTCGAGGAAATACTTCCTGCCGTAGGCTTCGGCGCGCGAATCGATCGCCGGGCGCAGCCGCGGGTAGTAGCGGTAGACCAGCTCGGAGCCGAGCTCGTACGAGTTGAGGACATTGCCCTTGATCTCCGGGCGATCGAGGTATTCCACCAGCAGCGGCGAGAAATTGTGCGACTCCACGCGGTACGGGTAACCCCCGTACAGGTTGCCGTAGCGCACGACGAGGC
>JBAUTD010000366.1:0-3466 GCA_049582045.1 Burkholderiales bacterium | reverse complement strand
GGTCTTCCTGCCCTTGCCGGTGAGCACCAGGACCGGCCGCGCGCCTGCGGCCGCTGCGGCCTGCACGTCGCGCACCGCGTCGCCGACCATGTAGACCTCGTCCATCGGCACATTGAAGCGGCGAGCGATCTCGAGCAGCATTCCCGGCCTGGGCTTGCGGCATTCGCAGTCCGAGTCGGCGGCGTGCGGGCAGAAGAAGATCGCGTCGATGCGCCCGCCTTCCTCGGCCACGGCATGGTGCATCGCGTCGTGGATCGCGTTCAGCGTGGTCATGTCGAACAGCCCGCGCGCGATGCCCGACTGGTTGGTCGCGACCACGATGCGGTAGCCGGCCCGCGTGAGGCGCGCGATCGCCTCCATGCTGCCCTTGATCGGCTTCCACTCGGCGGGCGACTTGATGTACTGGTCGCTGTCGTGGTTGATCGTGCCGTCGCGATCGAGAATGACGAACTTCATGCCGCCAGCCTCGAAATGTCGGCCACGCGGTTCATTGCGTTGTCCAGCTGCATGAGCAGCAGCAGTCTGTTGTTTCGCAACTGAGGTTCGTCGACGTTGACCATGACGCGATCGAAGAACTCGTCCACCGGACCCTTGAGCTCTGCCAGCATGCTGAGTGCCTCGGTAAACTCCTCCCGCTCCAGCTTGGCTTCGGCTTCCGCGTCAAGTTTGCGGAACGCAGCGTAAAGCGCTTGCTCGGCCGGCTCAACGAGCCGCGCTTCGGAAAACAAGTCTGCGGTCGGCGGCGGCGATTTGTGCAGAATATTGCGGATTCGCTTGTTTGCCGCCGCAAGACTTTCGGCTTCCGGCAGCGCTTGAAACGCCTTTACGGCCTCGAGCTGCCGGGGAACCAGACGGATTTGAGCCGGGCGCCGACTGAGCACTGCGTCCACTTGGAGGGTCGTGAATCCCTGATCGGCCAGGTAACCTGCAAACCGCTCGAAGATGAAAGTCTCGACGTCCGCGCGCGAGTCTTCGATTCTGCCGTTGAACACGGCGAACGCATCGTCCAGCAGTTCATTCATTGCCAGCGGGAGTTGATTCTCGACGATCGTTCTGATGACGCCCAAGGCCGCTCGACGCAATCCGAACGGATCCTTTTCACCGGTGGGTCGCTCGCCGATGCCGAAGAAACCCGCGAGCGAATAGAGCTTGTCGGCGAGGGCGACCGCGCAGCTGATCGGAGCCTGCGGCACCCGGTCGCCGGCGAAGCGCGGCAGGTAGTGCGCTTCGATCGCGTCAGCGACCTCGCGCGGCTCGCCGTCGTGCTGCGCGTAGTAGCGCCCCATCACGCCCTGCAGCTCCGGGAATTCGCCCACCATTCCGGTCAGCAGGTCCGCCTTGCACAGTTCCGCCGCGCGCTCCGCGAGCGTGCGGTCGGCGCCCAGCTTCTGGGCGAACTGTCCGGCGAGAATCTGCAGCCGGTCGACGCGGTCCCTCTGGCTGCCGAGCTTGCCGTGAAACACGACTTTCGACAGCTTCGGGACCCGGGTCTCGAGCCGCTCCTTGCGATCCTGGTTGAAGAAAAACCGTGCGTCCTCGAGCCGCGGCCGCACCACGCGCTGGTTGCCGTCGATGATGTGACGCGGGTCGGCGACGCTCATGTTGGAAACGATCAGGAATTTCGGCAACAGCCGGTCCGACGCGTCGAACAGCGGAAAATATTTCTGGTTCTGCCGCATGGTCAGGATCAGGCACTCCTGCGGCACCTCGAGGAAGGCGGCGTCGAACTCGCCGACGTAGACGCTCGGATGCTCGACCAGGGCGGCGACCTCCTCCAGCAAGTCGGCGAACTCCCCCAGCTGCGCGCCAAGCCGCTGTGCCTGCGAGCGCAGCTGGCGCTCGATGTCCGCGCGCCGCACGTCGAAATCGGCGATCACCATGCCGTCGTCGCGCAGCCGCACCTCGTACTCGTCCGCGTTCTCGAGAGCGATCGGCCCCAGGGCCATGAAGCGGTGGCCGCGCGTGGTGCTGCTGGCCGAGACCCCGAGCACCGTGCCCGGCACCACGCGCGCGCCATGCATCATCACCAGCCCGTGCACGGGGCGGACGAATTGGACCTCGCCATCGCCCCAACGCATCATCTTGGGAACGGGGAGCTTGCCGAGCGCCTGTTCGACGATTTGCGCGAGGACCGAATCGAGTTCCACGCCCGGCAGGGTGAAGTTCGCGACCACGATCTCGCCCTTGGCCGTCTGGCGCCGTTCGAGGGACTCCGGCGCGAGCTTGTGCTTCCTGGCAAAGCCTTCGACGGCTTTCTGGTTCGCGCTCGGCGGGCCTTCGACGGAGTGCTCGGAGTCGAGCGCCTTGGTGCGCACGCCGGGGACGAGAACGGCGAGCCTTCTGGGGGTCGCGAACGTACGGTGTCCGGGATCGCGATCCCGCAGCCTGTGCTTGATGAGCTCCGAGGCGACGTGGCCGGCGAAGGCATCGGCAAGCCTGCGCAGCGACTTCGGCGGCAGCTCTTCCGTGAGCAGCTCGACGAGAAGGCTCGCGTTCGTCACGAACCGCCCTTCGCCATCGGGAATCCCAGCCGCTCGCGCGACTCGTAGTAGGCCTGCGCCACCGCGCGCGAGAGCGCGCGCACGCGACCGATGTAGGCGGCGCGCTCGGTGACCGAGATGGCGCCGCGCGCATCGAGCAGGTTGAAGGCATGCGAGCACTTCATGACCATCTCGTAGGCGGGCAGCACGCACTGCGCCTCGACCAGCCTCTTGGCTTCCTGTTCAAAATTCTTGAACAGATCAAAAAGCAATTCGACGTTTGCGAGCTCGAAGTTGTAGCGCGACTGCTCGACCTCGTTCTGGTGGTAGACGTCGCCGTAGCTCACGCCCGGCGTCCAGACCAGGTCGAACACGCTTTCCTTGCCCTGCAGGTAAAGCGCCAGGCGCTCGAGGCCGTAGGTGATCTCGCCCAGCACAGGCCTGCAGGGCAGGCTTCCCACCTCCTGGAAGTAGGTGAACTGGGTCACTTCCATGCCGTCGAGCCAGACTTCCCAGCCCAGGCCCCAGGCCCCGAGCGTGGGCGACTCCCAGTCGTCCTCGACGAAGCGGATGTCGTGCTGCCTGGGGTCGACGCCGAGCGAGGTGAGCGATTCGAGGTAGAGCTCCTGGATGTTCGACGGCGAGGGCTTGAGCGCTACCTGGTACTGGTAATAGTGCTGCAGCCGGTTCGGGTTCTCGCCGTAGCGGCCGTCCTTGGGCCGGCGCGAGGGCTGCACGTAGGCCGCCTTCCACGGCTCGGGTCCGATCGCGCGCAGGAAGGTCGCGGTGTGGAAGGTTCCTGCGCCGACTTCCATGTCGTAGGGCTGAAGCAGCGCGCAGCCCTGGAGGTCCCAGAACTGGTTCAGGCGGGCGATGAGCTGCTGGAAGGTGAGCATGGGGAAGGCGCGGATTTTACCGGCTTCGCCTCTCGCGCGCGATGAGCGGCGCGGCCGCGAGCAGCGCGAGCGCCAGGGCGAGCGCGGGCC
>JBAUTD010000365.1:0-2694 GCA_049582045.1 Burkholderiales bacterium | reverse complement strand
CGGTGTCGTCGAGCAGCAGCAGCCGCTCGGCCTCGGGCGAAAGCCGGAACGCGAGGCTGCCCTGCGGCGGGTGGGTCACGTGCAGCACCAGCTCGCGCGCGATCTCGACCATCTCGCCGTCGTAGATCCGGTCGGACACGCGGGTGGCGATGAAGTAGCTTCCCACCGCGTCGAACAGGAACAGCACCACCAGCGGCGGCAGCAGCCAGGCGAGCAGCGTGCGCCGCAGGGTCGCGCCGGCGTCGTGCGCGCCGCGCGCGGCCTCAGGCGCCGCTGCGCTCAAGCAGGTAACCCATGCCGCGCACGGTGCGGATGTCGACCCCGAAGGGTTCGAGCTTCTTGCGCACGCGGTGCACGTAGACCTCGATCGCGTTCGAGCCGACCTCGTCGCCGGCCCAGCCGAACAGGTGATCGAGCATCTGCGCCTTGCTCACCACCCGGCCCTGGCGCGAAAGCAGCAGCTCGACCAGCGCCAGCTCGCGCATCGAGACGTCGATCGGCTTGTCGCCCCAGTACAGGCGCCGCGCCTCGCTGTCGAGCCTGAGCTCGCCGTGCGACAGGTCGTGCCCCGCGTTGTAGTGCGTACGCCGCAGCAGCGCACGCACGCGCGCCTCGAACTCGGGCAGATCGAACGGCTTGGTGAGGTAGTCGTCGGCGCCCGCGTCCAGGCCGGCGACGCGGTCCTGCAGCGCGTCGCGCGCGGTGAGCACCAGCACCGGGACGTGCGAGCCGCGCGCGCGCAGCTTCCTGAGCACCTCCAGCCCGTCCAGCTTGGGCAATGACAGGTCGAGCAGCACCAGGTCGTAGCTGTTGGCCGCGAGCGCGGCGTCGGCCTGCGCCCCGTCCTCGATCAGGTCGACCGCGTACGAGGCCTGGGACAGCGCGCGGGTGAGCGCGGCCGCCAGCACCGTGTCGTCTTCGATCACAAGAATCCGCATCCGCGCGCCGCCGTATGCCGCCAGATCGCGGCCGATGATACCGCAGGCGCGGGCGCAGCCTGTCCCCGGCGTCAGGCGTGCGCTAAGGCGCAAGACTAGAATCGCCGCAGGCCTAGCCACCGGGACAGCCATCAGGGACCGCAACCTGCGTAGGTCGTTTCATCGCCTGCTTGCCGGCGCGACGCTGGCGTGGGCGCTTGCTGCGCACGCCGCGCCGGGCGACGACGTCAGGCGACTGGTGGAGCAGGGCAGATCGGAGCAGGCGTATGTCCTCGGCGCGCAGCATGCGGAGCTGCGCGGGATCCCGGAGTTCGATTATTACTTCGGCATCGCGGCAATCGACGCCGGCCACGCCGGGGAGGGCGTCCTCGCGCTCGACCGCGTGCTGGCCCGGCGTTCGCACGATCCGTCCGCGCGCATGCAATTCGCGCGCGGCTACCTTGCGCTGGGGGACGACGTGCGCGCACGCCAGGAGCTCGAACGCGCGCTGGAGTCCGGACCGCCCCCCGAAATGGCCGTCGTTATCCAGAGTTATCTGGATCTCATCCGGCTGCGCCAGTCGCGCGAACACAATAGTGCCAGGCTCTACGTTGAATCCGGCGCCGGCGTCGACACCAATGTGAATGGCGACGTGTCCGGCGCGGGCCTCTGGCTGCCGCTGCTCGACACCGTAAGCGTCGCGCCAGGCCGCGTGCGCCGGCGTGACGACTTCGCCCAACTTGCGGCGGGCGGCAACGTCACCCATCCGCTCGCGCCCGGCGCGGCGCTGTTCGGCGCCTTTGCGCTCGATTCGAAGCACAACGACTCCGCGCGCGAACTCGATCTTTCTCGCGCCGGGCTCGCGGGCGGGACCAGCGTGACGCACGGTAGCGACCAGCTACGGCTCGCTCTCGCGCAGAGCACGCTGTGGGTGGGCGGCGTGCGGCTGCGCAGCCTGACCGGTCTCGACGGCGACTGGAGCCGCACTCTGGACGAACTGAGCGGGGTGAAGCTTTCTGCGCAATGGGCGAACGAGGACTACACGGGCGCGGACGCGCCGCGCAAGGCCAAATATGGAGGCCTGGGGCTGAACTACCGACAGCTGATAATTTCCGAATGGCGTCCGGTGGTGACGCTCGGGGCAAGCTACGGCGCCGAGCACGACATGGAGAATCGGCCCGACCTGGGGCGCGCCCTGTTCGGCGTTCACCTGGGCTTCGAGATCACGCCGCAACTGCGCTGGGGCCTGGGTGCAGCCCTGTCCTACGTCGAGAGCCGCTACGACGGGCCCGACCCGGTGCTCGGCGCGACGCGCAGGGACCACTACGCGCAGTTCGACGCCGCAGCGACCTACCTGCTCGATCGCAGCTGGAGCATGCGCGGCGAGCTGACGCTGGCCGACAACCGCTCCAGCCTCGAGCCCTATCGCTACACGCAAGAGCTCGCGGCGCTGAAGCTGCGCTACGAATTCAACTAGTCTGTGCCCGGTTTACTATTGCGGGCTGCGAACGACCCGGAGCGGACCATGGAGCAGCAGGACGCGAGCGTGACGATAAAGGTGTGGGACGCGCCGGTGCGACTTTTTCACTGGCTGCTGGTCGCACTGGTTGCTGTGTCGGTCAGCACCGGCTACATCGGCGGCAACTTGATGCGCTGGCACGTCTGGTCGGGCTGCACGATCCTCGCGCTGCTGATTTTCCGTCTGCTGTGGGGCTTCGCCGGCAGCACGACCGCGCGCTTCGCGCACTTCGTGCGCGGGCCGCGCGCCGCGCTCGGC
>JBAUTD010000364.1:0-10744 GCA_049582045.1 Burkholderiales bacterium | reverse complement strand
CGCGGAGATCGAGCGTCGCATCGCCCGCCGCGCTGCGTTCAAGAAGGAGAAGAACTACGCGGCGGCCGACGCCGAGCGCGGCGCGCTGGCGGCTGCAGGCGTCATTCTCGAGGACGGTCCCGCGGGTACGACCTGGCGCCGCGGCTGAACGGGTCCGCCCGCTGCGGGGTCAGTCCTTGAAACCGCCGTCGCGGCCGATGATCGTCAGGTCGACGTACATCGAACCGTTATGATTCTTCGGCGAGTAGCTTACAGCGAATCCGCCGAAGTCGACGTTGTTCATCGAGTCCAGCGCGTCGACGAATCTGTCCCGCGTCAATGCCTTGCCCGCGCGGCGCAACCCCTCGACCGTGACCTTCGCGACAAGGAATCCCTCCAGACTGGAAAAGTTCACGTCGACCTTCGCCTTCTGGGCGAGGTCGTTGAACTCTTCCACCACCGGCACACTAAGGCTCCAGGGGAACGGGACCACCTGCGAGATCGCGACGCCGACGCCGTCCTTCCCGAGCTCATTCGCGAGCGCGGTCGAGCCGACGAAGGAGACGTTGTAAAACTGGCCGTCGTAGCCGTCTTTCTTCGCCATTCTGATGAAGGCGGCGATCGACTTGTACGCGCTGATCATGATTACCGCGTCGGGGCGGCTGGGCAGGATCGCCTTCACCGCCTTCGCCACGTCGATCGTGTTGCGCTCGACGGTGCCGGTGGAGACGATCTCGCCACCGCGCTTTTTCACTGCTATCTGGACCCCCGTCAGGCCGGCTTGGCCGTAGCTGTCGTTCTGGTAGAACACGGCGAAGCGCTTGCTGCCGGTAGTGAGCAGCTGCTCGACGATCTGATCGGTCTCGTTGTAGTAGCTCGCGCGGACATTGAACACGTAGGGATTGACCGGGGTGCGCAGCAGCTCGGCGCCCGTGAACGGGCCGACGAACGGCACCTTGGCCTTGGTGAACACGGGCAGCGAGGCCTTGCTGGTCGGCGTGCCGACGTATCCCACGAGCGCGAACACCCGGTCGTCCTCGATCAGCTTGCGCGTGTTCTCCTCCGCGCGGTCGGACTCGTAGCCATCGTCGCGGGTGGTGAGGCGGATGGTGCGGCCGTTCACGCCGCCATGCGCATTCACGTAATTGAACCAGAGCATCATGCCATCGCGCATCTGGATACCCAGCTGCTGCGCCGGCCCGGTGAACGCGGCCGACTGGCCGAGCAGGATCGTGGTCGGCGTCACGCCGGGAACCTGCTGCGCACTGGCAGCGCTTATGGCCAGACCCAGGGCGCAGGCGCAGGCGAATCGGCTCATCAGTGTCTTCATGGTTTGGCGGCCTTGTTGCACAGGTTTGCATCTAAGCATATAGGAGCGCCCCGTGCGCGGAACTATTCCCTTTCACACTCGGCGCCGTTGCCACATTTCGGCGAATGCGGCCTCCAGCTGGCGTATCCGCGAGCCGGTGTCGAACAGGGGCGCCGTCAGCCGGTTGGCGCGCAATTTGTCTTTCAGTCCGGCGAGCAAGGCGCAGTCGTTGCCTAGGGCGGCTGCCGTCCTCACGAACGCGTCAGGATCGGCCGCCACCAGCTCCGGCAGGCCCGCCGCCCGCAGCAGGCTCTCGCCCGCGCGCGAGGCGAAGGCCGCGCCCCTGAGCGTCAGCACCGGCAGCCCGGCGCCCAGGGCATCGCAGGCGGTCGTCATCGCGCTGTGGTGCACCGCATCGAGCATCAGGTCGCCTAGGCGCTGCCGGGCAAGATAGCGTGCGCGCGGATCGAACGGGGCGGAGACGAGGCGCTCCTGGCTCACCCCGCGGGCGGCGGCTTCGCGCCTTAGGTTCTCGGTCGCGGCGGGCGGCATGGCGTTCAGCCACAGCACCGCGCCCGGCACCTGGCCTAGAACGCGCAGCCAGAGCTCGAAAGCGTCCGGCGTGATCTTTTCGGGTTTGTGGCCGGCGCAGAACACCACGGCATCGTCAGGCAAACCGTATTCGGCTCTCGTAAGCGTCGATTCCGCTATGGGTTCCCGAAAGTCGTACAGGAAATAGGTGTCGGGCAGATAGACCAGCTCTTCGGACCAGTGCGCTTCAGAGCCGGGCGGCGCCGCGATCCGGTCAACGATCGCGAAATCGACCCGTTCCGAACCGAGCGTGGAGGGAAATGCCAGGTAAAGCGCCTGCACCGGCGCCGGGCGCTGGGCGGCTATCTCGAACCGGCTCCTGGTCGTGTGACCGGCGCAATCGACCAGGATGTCGACTTCGTCCGACCGGATAGCGTTCGCCGCGTCGCGCTCGTTGCAACCGGAAAGATCGCGCAGGCCATCGGCCGCCGCCCGCACCTTGGCACGGATTCCGCTGCCATCGTCCGCGGCGAGCGAATATGCAAAGATCTCGAAGCGGCGGCGGTCGATCAGCTCGAATAGCGGCAGCAGCAGATAGGCGTTCAGGTGCTCCCGCAAGTCGGGCGATAGGATCCCGATTCGAAGATGCCCGTGAATCGCTGCCGTGCGCGCCGGCAGCGGCGCGACCTTACGCTCGATTTGCGTGCCAAGTCGACGCGCAAGCGCATGCCGCTCGCGCTCGCCGAGCGGCAGATGCAGCGCGGAGAAGGCGAGCGCGCGCTCGAGCGCAAGTGCGGGATTCCCGATCGCGCGCCGAAACTCGTCCAGGTAGTCCTGCCATCCACTCCAATCGCACGCGCCCTGCGCGACATAGCGACGCCAGAGAAAAATGTTCTCCGGCGCCAGCATCACCTCGGGCTCGGCTTGCGGCGCCAGGTGCTGGACGAAGCGCACCACGGCGGGACGGTCGGCAGCGAGCGCCGCGCCGATCGATGTCCGTGACTCGTCGAAGCGCCGCAGCGCGGCGAGGGCGACACCGCGCTTGAGCAGCGCGAGCGCATCGCGCGGCGCGCGCGCCAGGATCCATTCGAGCTCGGCAAGCGCCTCCTCGTATCGGCTCAGCGCGAGCAGCGCTTCGGCGAGGTCTGTGTGGGAGCGAGGGGATTCCGGGTGGAACCCGACGTAGCGCCGGTGGTTGCGCTCGGCCTCCTCGATCCGACCGAGACGCGCGAGCAGCAGGCCGCGATTGTGCAGCGCGTCCTCGTGCTCGGGGACCTGATTAAGCGTGGCGTCGTAACGCCCCAGCGCCTCGTCGAGCCGCCCGAGATCCTCCAGCGCGACGGCGCTGGCGTAACTCGCGTTCGGTTTAGGCGAAAGGGCGATCGAGCGCTCGAAGGCCTCCAGCGCTTCCGATGCGTTACCAAGCTGGTACCGGCAGGCGCCGACCAGGAACCACGCCTGCGCGTCGGACGCGTGCTCGGCGACATGCGCTTCGAGCAGCGGCAACGCCGCCCGCGGCTGTCCCGCGCGCAGCCGATCGAGCGCCTTGTCAAGTGGCAACAGACGCTACTGCGGGGGAACCGGCACGCCCGTATTCTTAAAGGCTGCGGCGCCGACGATATTGCCGCTTCCGCCCGTGAGCTGATAATCCTGAATACTGTATCCAACGCCCGCACGCGCGGCATTCGTGCCGGCAAAAAATCCTTGCACCGACGCGTTGCAGCCCGACCCACACGCGCCGCCCGCGGTTCCTACGACGGTCGGGTTGGCGGAGAACATCGCGCCCGGACCGGTCGTAGTGCTGCCGCCTATTGCATACCCGTTGCCGTCCGGCATGTTGACCGCGAATGCCATGTTCACCGTCGCCGCGCTTGGGCCGAAGAACACTTCAAGTGACCCGTTGAACGTCCCCGGCCTCGTGCGGCCGTCCGCGTAGGTCGGGCTCGTGGCTCCGAGTAAGGTGAAGATTGCGCTGCCCGTAGTCGGCATGACGGGTGTCGGTGTTCCGATAACGTAATGCAGGCTCTGGTTATTGTCGAACGTGTATGAGAGCGCTCCATCGAGAGGAAGCAAGGCGTCTCCGATCCAGCGACCCCAGGCGATGATGCCGTCATTGCCAGACTCGACTACCGTACCATTTACGAGCACGAAGTCGCCGCCCGAGCCTAGTCCCGGTCCGCCTACGCTTGTCAATTGACCGGCGCTATTGAAGACTGCGGTAGCCGAACCGCTCGCATCGAGGTAGCCCGAGCCGTAGAAGCTATAGGCGAGCGCCGCAGCGTATCCGCTGCCGCTCTGCGAAGGCACAAGAGGGACAAGCGGGTCGCCCGTGCTGGTACGCAGATCGCCGGAGACGAATGCGAACGGCGGCGCAGGCGGGACTTGCGGAATGCCGCTGGTTTCCTGCGGCGGCTGGTTGGGGTCGGCGGGGGCGAGGCCACTCGCGCCGGCGGGGACGTCGATCGAGCCGGAGGCGTTGGTGAGCGACCAGATGCCGCTGCTGCCGCGGATCAGGGTCGAGCCGTCGGGCAGGACGGCGATCAGGCCGCCGGTGCCGCGGATACCGACCGTCGCGGTCGGGGTGGTGATCTGGAAGGTGCTGCGGTTGACGCGTCCGATCAATCCCGTGACCGCCCGCATGGCGCCCTTCAGGAGCGAGAAGAAGCCGCGCTCCTTGCCGTCGGTCTTGCCCTCGTAGTTGTACTCCCTGACGCCGAAGATGGTGTTCGGCTGCAGCGAGACGTAGGCCCCGTCCGGGAAGCGGATCTGGGCCCGACCGTCGTTGGTGCGGATGGTGTCGCCGCTTTCGAGCTCCGAGCCCTTGGAGAGGGCGCGCTCCTGGCCGTCGGGCCGGGTGGCGACCACGCCGCCGATGCTGAAGTCGATTCGGCCCGCGCTCGCGCCGGCATTGCCCGCGAAGGCAGCGGAAACCAGCGCGAGCATCAGCGCGCCCTTGTTCATCCGGAATGGTGCAGTGCTGTTCATGCCGTACCCCCCAGCCCGAGCCAGCATTGGCGGAAATATGTCACGACCCGGAGAGTGACATCGTCAAAAATCGAAACGAACCGAGACCGTCCCCACCTGGCGGCGGAACCGGTACAGGTCGATGTTCGACTTGTTGTCGGTGTCCACGACCTGGATGATCAGGGTCGTTCCGGCCCGCATCAGGTAGCTCGCGCCCAGGCGCAAGTCGATCTGCTTGTCCTTGCGCGTGACGAGGAAGATCGGCTCCGGGCCGCCGTAGCGGCGCTGCTCGTAGTTGACGCCGCCGAAGACGATCCACCCCTCGGTCGGCTTGAACTGGCCGCCGATCCGGATACCCACCGGCTCGTGTCCCAGGTGAGGCACGCCGTCGGCGATTTCCTTTTCCTTGCCGCCGTAGGCGCTTAGGAACAGGACCGGCGAGGTCCTGCTCGAGAACGCTTGCGCGTAGGCGACTCCGGCGATGCCGCGGTTGGCATCGCGAATGCTCTGGGTCGGGTAGCGCAGCTGCGCGTACTGCGTGTAGCCGGTGACCTGGCGGCGCTCGTCCAGGTTGTGCTGCCACTGGCCGATCAGCCCGCGCGAGTCGCGGTAGCGCGAATTGTCGACCTCGAAGCTCTGCAGCTGCGTGGCCAGGGTCAGCGCGTCGTTGTCCGCCGCCCAGCGCGCGCCGAGGTTGCCGTCCACAGTGGCCGTGTCGAACTGGTCCCGGTGCTGGTTCATCTTGGCATTGCCCGCTATGCCGCCGACGAGCGACCAGCGGTCGTTCAGCTTGCGGGTGAAGTTGAACCCGCCTGTCACAGTGGTGAAGTTGTCGCTCTGCTTCGTCGCGGCCGAATTCAGAGTCGCGATCAGGCCGCCGAACGAGGGCAGGGCGATCTGCGACTGGCTGGTCGCGCTGTTCACGTTGCTGTCGGTGCCCACGCCGAGCTCGATGTAGCCCTGCACCTGGGTCGTTTCCGCGGCCGTGATCGCCGAAAGGTAGCGGTCGATGGTGGCTCTCGCCTCGGCGGGGATCGGCTCGCGCTTGACGTTCTCGAACTCGCGCCGCGCAGTGTCCTTTTCGCCGACCGCAAGGTAAGCGCGGGCGATTTCTGCCCTGGCGAGAGCGTTGTCGGGCTGAACCGCCAGCACGCGCTCGAGCGCAAAGATGGCACGCTCCCGGTGGCCGGAGTCGAGCGCGGCGATTCCCAGCAGGTAGTCGAAGTCGGGGCTCCCCGCACGGTTGGCCTCAAGCGGAAGCAGCAGCTCGTAGGCCTGCGAAGGCTGCTTCTGCTCGAGCAACCGCTTCGCTCGGTTGAGGACCTGGTCCGCGAGGGCGGAAAGGCTCAGGACGGCTAACGCCAGCCCGAGCGTGATTCTTTTCATTGAAAGTGTTGCCCGCCGCATGCCGTCTCCCGCCGGATGCACTGGACGGCAGCTACTCTAGCACCGGCCGCGGGAATGCCGTCAGCCTTCGAAGAACTCCCTCACCTTCTCCAGCCAGGACTTGCTGCGGGGGTTGTGCCGGGCCGAGTCTTCCTGGCTGATCGATTCGAACTCGCGCAGGAGCTCCTTTTGCCGCTCGGTGAGCTTGACCGGGGTCTCGACCACGACGTGGCAGAAGAGGTCTCCCGCGCTGCGGCTTCGCACGCCGACGATGCCCTTGCCGCGCAGGCGGAAGACCTTGCCGCTTTGCGTCTCGGCCGGGACCTTGATCCGCGCTGAGCCGTCCAGGGTCGGAATCTCGATCTCGCCCCCGAGCGCTGCGGTGGCGAACGAGACCGGCATTTCGCAGTGCAGGTCGTCGTGGTCGCGCTGGAACACCGGGTGCTGTTTGATCTGCACCTGCACGTAGAGGTCCCCCGGGGGGCCGCCGTTCACTCCCGGCTCGCCCTCGCCCGAGAGGCGAACCCGGTCGCCCTCGTCGACGCCCGCCGGAATCCTGACCGAGAGGGTCTTTTGCAGCTTGACCCGGCCCGTGCCGCCGCAGGTGCCGCAGGGATGCGGAATGATCTTGCCGCTGCCGTGGCAGCGCGGGCAGGTCTGGGCGATGGAGAACGGGCCTTGCGAGATGCGGACCTGGCCGGCGCCCTGGCAGGTGGGGCAGGTCTGCGCCTGAGTGCCCTTGCGCGCGCCGCTGCCGGCGCATTCTTCGCATTCGGCGGTGCTCGGGATGCGAATCTTGGTCTCGAAACCGTGCGCCGCCTGCTCGAGCGTGATCTGCAGGTTGTAGCGCAGGTCCGCGCCGCGGTACACCGTCGAGCGGCCGCCGCGCTGGCCGCCGAAGATCTCGCCGAATATGTCGCTGAAGACGTCGCCGAATCCGGCTCCACCGCGCGTAGCGCCCTGTGGGTGCACGCCCGCGTGGCCGTACTGGTCGTAGGCGGCGCGTTTCTCGGCGCTGGTGAGCACCTCGTAGGCCTCGTTGGCTTCCTTGAAGTGCTCCTCCGCCTTCGGGTTGTCCGGATTGCGGTCCGGATGCCACTTCATGGCGAGCCTGCGGTAGGCCTTCTTGATCTCTTCCTCGCTCGCGTCGCGGTTGACGCCGAGAACTTCGTAATAGTCGCGTTTCGCCATTTCCCTTCCCAGACGCCGAACGGGCGGCAGGCTTGCGCCGCCGCCCGTCTGCGCTCAACCGCGGCCGATGCTCAGCCGGCCTTCTTGTCTTTGACTTCCGTGAACTCGGCGTCGACGACGTTGCTGTCGTCCTTCTTCTCGCCCTGCGCCTGCTCGCCTCCCGGCTGAGCGGCACCCTGCGCCGCCTGCGCGTCGGAATACATCTTCTCGCCCAGCTTCTGCGAGGCCTGCGCCAGCGCCTGCGACTTCGCTTCGATCTGCGCCTTGTCGCCCGACTTGATCGATTCCTCGGCTTCCTTCAGCGCGGCCTCGATCTTGTCCTTCTCGCCGGCATCGAGCTTGTCGCCGTAGTCGGCGAGCGATTTCTTGACCGAGTGTACCAGCGCCTCGCACTGGTTGCGCGCGTTGACCAGCTCGAGCGCCTTCTTGTCTTCCTCGGCGTGTGCCTCGGCGTCCTTCACCATGCGCTGGATCTCGTCCTCGTTTAGCCCGGAGCTCGCCTGGATCTTGATCTTGGCTTCCTTGCCGGTCGCCTTGTCCTTGGCCGAGACGTGCAGGATGCCGTTGGCGTCGATGTCGAACGTGACCTCGATCTGCGGCATGCCGCGCGGCGCGGGCGCGATGTCGGTCAGGTTGAATTGCCCCAGGCTCTTGTTGCCGGAGGCGACGTCGCGCTCGCCTTGCAGCACGTGGATCGTGACCGCGGTCTGGTTGTCGTCGGCAGTCGAGAACACCTGGTTCGCCTTGGTCGGAACGGTGGTGTTCTTGTTGATCAGCTTGGTCATCACGCCGCCGAGCGTCTCGATGCCGAGCGACAGCGGGGTGACGTCGAGCAGCAGCACGTCCTTGACGTCGCCTTTCAGCACGCCGGCCTGGATCGCGGCGCCGACCGCGACCGCCTCGTCGGGGTTGACGTCCTTGCGCGGCTCCTTGCCGAAGAACTCGCGCACCTTGTCCTGCACCTTGGGCATGCGCGTCATGCCGCCCACAAGGATCACGTCGTCGATGTCGGACACTTTCACGCCCGCGTCCTTGACCGCGATGCGGCAGGGCTCCATGGTGCGCTGGATGAGTTCGTCCACCAGCGACTCGAACTTGGCGCGCGTGATCTTCATCGTCAGGTGCTTCGGGCCCGAGGCGTCGGCCGTGATGTACGGCAGGTTGATCTCGGTTTGCTGCGACGAGGAAAGCTCGATCTTCGCCTTCTCGGCGGACTCCTTGAGCCGCTGCAGCGCGAGCACGTCCTTCGACAGATCGACACCCTGGTCCTTCTTGAACTCGGTGACGATGTAGTCGATCAGGCGCTGGTCGAAGTCCTCGCCCCCGAGGAAGGTGTCGCCGTTGGTCGAGAGCACCTCGAACTGCTTCTCGCCGTCGACGTCCGCGATCTCGATGATCGAGATGTCGAAGGTGCCGCCGCCGAGGTCGAACACCGCGATCTTGCTGTCCTTCTTACCCTGCTTGTCCAGGCCGTAGGCGAGCGCCGCCGCGGTGGGCTCGTTGATGATGCGCTTGACGTCGAGGCCCGCGATCCGGCCGGCGTCCTTGGTGGCTTGGCGCTGCGAATCGTTGAAGTAGGCCGGTACGGTAATGACGGCCTCGGTCACCGCTTCGCCGAGGTAGTCCTCGGCGGTGCGCTTCATCTTGCGCAGCACCTCGGCCGATACCTGCTGCGGCGCGATCTTCTTGCCCCGCACCTCGACCCAGGCGTCGCCATTATCGGCCTTGACGATCTTGAAGGGCATCAGGCCGATGTCCTTCTGCACTTCTTTTTCCTCGAATCGCCGCCCGATCAGGCGCTTGACCGCGAAGAGGGTGTTCTTGGCGTTCGTCACCGCCTGGCGCTTGGCCGGCGCGCCGGTGAGGATCTCGCTTTCCTCGGTATAGGCGACGATGGACGGCGTCGTGCGCGCGCCCTCCGAATTCTCGATCACCTTGGGCTTGCCGCCCTCCATGATCGCGACGCAGGAGTTGGTGGTTCCGAGGTCGATGCCGATAATCTTTGCCATATTCAATATCCCTGTCTGGGTGCGGTCAGTTTGATTGCTAAGCTTATGTGACAGATGGGGTTTGTGCCCCGTGCTTTCAAGCGTCGTTGGCCGGCCGCGGCTTGGCCACGGTGACCAGGGCCGGGCGGACGACCCGCTCGTGAAGGCGCCAGCCGCGCTGCAGCACGGCGACCACGCTGTTCGGCTCCGCGTCGGACTCGACCGCCGCCATCGCCTGGTGCCAGTTGGGGTCGAACTTCGCTCCCGCGGAAGGTGAAATGTCGGTCACGCCGGCCTTCTCGAGCACGCCGCGCAGCTGCTTGAGCGTCAACTCGATGCCGCTCTGCACGGCCTCGGGGGTCGCCTGCGCCGCGCCGAGGGCGGCCTCGAGGCTGTCGAGCACCGGAAGCAGCGACTCGACGAAGCGCTCGAGGGCGAACTTGTGCGCGTTGGCGACCTCCGCGGCCGCGCGCTTGCGCACGTTGTCGGCCTCGGCCAGCGCCCTGAGGGCGGTCTCGCGCTGCTGCTCGACGCGCGCCTCGGCCTGGGCGAGCTGCTCTTGCAGCGGCCTGGCCGCCGGCGTCTTGTCCGGGGCGGCCGGTTCGGTATCGGGACTCTCGGGGTTCGGGGTCGGCTCTGACATCACGTTGTTTTCCATCGGTAACCCTTGGCAGGTTGGGGTTGGCCGGCGCGATTCAAGGGGGGCGCGGTTCGCATGCCAAAATAGCCACTTATGCAGGATCTGCTCGAAACGGTCGATCTGAGGCACGAAGCCGACAGCCGGCTCGCGCTTGCCGCGCTCGCCGCGATTCGCGAGTTACGGCCGGGGCGCGCCGTGCGACTGCTCACCCGTGAGGACCCCGCGCTGTTGCTGCGCAGCCTCAATCTCCAGCTGCGCGATGCGCTGGCGTGGGGCAGCGACCTGCGTGCCGACGGCTGGGAGGCGACGGTCCGCCTCGCGCTCGATACGCCGGCGCAGGACGCCATCGACGTTCTGACGCGCGACCATCGCCGGCTCGATGAGCTCCTCGGACGAGTGCTGCGGCGCCTCAACGCGGGCGATGCGGCGGACGCCAGGACAATGCTGGAGGACTTCGCCGCCGGACTTCGGCGCCACATCGAGGCCGAGAATCACATCGTCGCGCCCGCGCTCGGGCCCGAGCCCGGGCTGGAACCGCTCGAGGTCATGCTGCACGAGCACGACCAGCTGCTCGCGCAGCTGGAGGAGGTCGAAAAGTGCTTCGCCGAGGCGCCCCCCGGGGCCGTGCCCGAGGCCTGGGAGGTCGAGCCTTTCGTCGCGATCCTCTCGGGCACGCTCGCCAAGCACGAGCACCGCGAGGAAGCCAACCTGTTCCCGACCTGGGGCGCGCGCCTCGCGCTGCGCCCGGCGCCCGAG
>JBAUTD010000363.1:0-3183 GCA_049582045.1 Burkholderiales bacterium | reverse complement strand
CCTGAACGGCGGCTGATCGTTTCCGCTCGGCTTGGGCTGCAGCGGCACCACCGGCGCGGTCGGCCGAACGCGCTGCGCCCAGGCCTTCACCAGGCGCGAGAGCACGATGAACGCGGCGACGTCCGCCGCCAGCCCGAGCGCGGCGGCGCCGAGGTTCGCCGTGCGCCAGTCGCCGCCGAGCGCCCACGAGGCGATCGCGGCCAGGCCGCCGGCGAACAGCGTCACGATCCCGGGCGAGATCACGAACGCGCTCATGTTGTCGGTCGCCCACCAGGGCGGGGGCTGCATCGGGATGCCGATCTTCGCCGCGCGGCCGATCAGGATCGCCGCGAACATCATCGCCAGGCCGACAACTGCCGACATACGCGCTCCCGTGGGAAATGAAGGCGGCAAAATTGTAGGCGCGCGGTTTTTCGGCGGCGCATCCCGGCGCGGGAAAATTTTGTATCGCACTGTTGCAGCCTGACGTCCAATGTCAGCCAAAGCTGACCGCGGTCAACGACGAAGCTTGATTCCGGCGCTGGCGGTGCTATCTTGAAAGTGAGCCTGTGAGGGCGGCCAGAAGACCGGCAAACCGGGATCCCGGACGAAGTGTTCGGGTACCGTGCCCTCGGCACCGCGATCGGACGGTCGCGGCGGCAGCCAGGCCCAGCCGGGGCAGCCGCCCCGGGATGAAAGCGCCGATTCCCGGCGCCGCCCGGCGATGTCCGGGCATAAGGCCCCGCTTAGGCGGGGCCTTTCATTTGCGCGATCGCCGCGATCCGCCGCTCGATATAGCTGCGGATCTCGTACAGCGGATAGTCGCCGGTGACGAATCCGTTGCGGCGCATTTCCATCTTGTCGAGCACCAGGCCGAGCGCCTTCAGACTCGGGATGTCTCGAACTTCCTCGGCGGCTTCGCGAATGCAGCTGGTGGCGAGGGGGTTCAGCGGCGGATACGAATTCATCGCGGCACTCCTGAAATTCGACTTCTCCCTTCGCGCATTGTCCCCCTTCGCGCGCGATAGATCACCTGTCGCTGCCGGCCGACACTGTGAAAAGCAAAACCGGGGACAGACCCCGGTTTCCTACCTGAGATGCTTGCAAAGGAACGCGAGCGCCTTGCCCCACGCATCCTCGCTCGCCTGCGGCCGGTAGCGCTCCGGATTGTTGAACGACTGGAACGCGTGCCCCGCGCCGTCGTAGCGGTGAAACTCGTGCGCCACGCCCGCCGCGGAGAGCGCGCGATCGTAGTCGTCCACGTCCGCCGGCGCCGGATTGGTGTCGTCGTTGCCGAACAACCCGATCACCGGGCAGCGGATGTTCTTCGCGAGCTCGATCGCGGGCGGCGTGCCCGGCCCCATCGCGGCCTTCACCCGCCCGCCGTAGAAAATCGCGCACGCGGCGTAGCGCGGATCGGTCGCCGCGCCGAGCCACGCCACCCGCCCGCCCCAGCAGTGCCCGACGATCCCGATCCGCTTCGCGTCCACGCCGGGGTGCTTCGCCAGCAGGTCGAACGCGGCCTTGAGGTCGAGCTCGGTCCAGTCGTCGCGGAACTCGTCGCGCTTCAATTGCATCTCGGCCGATTTCGGCCACCAGTGGAAAATGAACGGCACCGCCACCGCGTAGCCGTTCTGCGCGTAGCGCTCGGCGGTGGCGAGCGTCACCGTGTCGTTCTCCACCCCCGTGTGCCCGACCGGGATGTGCTGGCACAGCACGATCCCCGGATGCGGCCCCGCGCCCGCGGGCGCGAACAGGAACACCTCCATCGGGCTGCCCTTCACCTTCACCGTCTCGACCACATACGCCATCGCGCCTCCCTAATTCGTAATCGGGGTCAGAGTCGATTTATTTGCGCGATCATATCGGCCATGGCGCGGCGTCACCACCACAACGTCTACGTCGTCGAGCTCTCGCCCGAGGTGCTCGAGCACGCGAAGTTTCGGCGCGCGAACCCGGACTACGACGCGACCCGGCCCTGCGTCTACGTCGGCATGACCGGGTTGACGCCCGAAGCCAGGTTCAAGAAGCACAAGCAGGGCGTGCGTTCCAATTCGTTCGTCGAGCGCTACGGCATGCGCCTGCTGCCCAAGCTCTACGCCTACGCCAACCCCATGCCCTACGAGGCCGCGCGCGAGATGGAAGTCGAGCTCGCGATCGGGCTGCGCGAGGAGGGCTACGGCGTCTGGCAGGGCTAGGCGCCCCGCTTCAGCCGCTCGACGAGCTTCGCCCCGTTCGCGCCGCCGAACACCAGCGTGCCGATCGCCACGCCCAGGCGCCGGTAGCTCTCCCACTGCGCCTCGTCGAAGAACTGGTCGGTGGTGCTCTCCTGCGGGAAGGTCTCGTGCGCCTGCTTGTACTGCCAGACGTCGAGCGGCGCGCAGGCGACCAGGCGCGGCTTGAGCACCACCAGCCACCTCGCGCGGCCTGCGCCCCTGGGGTAGCTGACGCGGTAGAGCAGGGCGCACTTGTCGTCGGAAGGGCCGGCCTTCTGCGCGAAGTCCTCGTCGCGGCCGAAGATCGCGCCCAACCCCGAGCCGGGCACGAAGTCGCTCACCAGGTCGAAGTGCGCGCGATGGTCGATGCGCGCGAGGCGAATCAGGTTGGCGAGGTCGGCGAACTGGTAGTCCGGGTCGCAGCCGTCGTCGCAGGCGACGATCACCTCCACCTCGCGCTCGGGCCGCAGCAGCTCGTAGGCCGCCGTGTTCTCGAAGTGGCCGCCGTCCGAGAGGTACTGGCGCGCGCGGTGCGCGCCGTGAAAGCGCGCGGTGAGCTCGTAGCCGAGGTAGACCTGGGTCGGGAACGCCTTCAGCGCGAGCCACTCGAGCCCGGGGCGCAAGTCGTCGGCGCCGAGCTTCGAGCGCCACCACAGCCCGAGGCGCACGTTCGCGAGGCCGAGCAGCAGCGACAGCCCGAGCGAGGTCGCGCGCCCGAGGCCGGTGGTGAACGCCGCGCCCGAGACCCCGATCCATTCGCCGATCGGGTAGTCGCCGCGCCCGCTCCAGTGCGGCCGGTGCCAGCCGTCGAGCAGATATCCGGCGGGCCCGACCGCGAGCGGGATGCCCTTGCGGTCGCGCTGCACCAGCTGCTCGGTCGGGTCGACGGTGAGGTCCATCGTGACGTTGATCAGGTGCAGCGGCGCGAGCACGTCCTCGTCGTAGTAGGCTTCGCGCGCGATCGGGTCGAGCGGGTGCGGCTCGGCGG
>JBAUTD010000362.1:0-11741 GCA_049582045.1 Burkholderiales bacterium | reverse complement strand
GGCGAGAGCGCCCCGCGCGTGTCGCGGTAGATCCGGCGCGCGACGAACGGCGACACCGTGGCGTACGGCGGCAGGCTCGAGCGCGCGACGCGCTCGAGCAGAGCCGCGACCTGGGGATGAACCTGCGCGCTCACTTTGCGGCCGCCAGCATCTTCTTGAGCCGTTCGACGAAGAACGGCGCGCACTTGAGGATGCGCGTGTCCTGGCTCACGATCAGCGGCCGGACCTTTGGCAGGTAGGCCTGCCAGGCCGGATCGGCCTGCATCGCGGCGCGGCATTTCTCGCGCTGATTGAGGTCGTCATAGGCCCAAAGGTGGATCACGAGATTCTGCGGGCCGACTTCGGTGACGTAGTAGCCGACCATGTGCGGCAGGTGCTTGAGCTGCACCGCCATGCCCTCGGCCTCGTAGTTCTTGAAATACTCCGGCGCCTTGCCGGGCTGCAGCAGATACATGCGCTCTTCGACGTACATCGCTCCTCCCTCCATCACGGTCCGGCCGATTATAGGCGCAGCCCGCTGCGGTATATATTTGCGCCATGGACGACATTGAAACGCTGCGCCGGATCCTGGCCGAGAGCCGGGTCATCGCAATGGTCGGCCTGTCCGCGGACTGGTTCCGGCCGAGCTATTTCGCCGCCAAGTACCTGCAGGAGCACGGCTACCGGGTGATCCCGGTCAACCCGCGCTACGCGGGAAAGCAAGTGCTGGGCGAAACCTGCTACCGCACGCTGCGCGAAATCCCCTTCAAGGTCGACGTGGTAGACGTCTTCCGTCGCACCGAGGACGTGGCCCCGATCGCCGACGACGCGCTCGCGATCGGCGCGAAAGTCCTGTGGCAGCAGATCGGGGTCAAGAACGAGGCCTCGGCCGCCAAGGCGCAAGCTGCCGGGCTGGACACGGTCATGGACCGGTGCATGAAGATCGAGCACGGCCGGCTGTTCGGCGGCCTGAACTGGATGGGCGTCAATACCCGGGTAATCTCGGCCAAGCGGCCCCGCTGGCTGGCGTATTGAGCCACCCGCGTCCCACCCCCTAGCGCGAACCGCGTCAGGAACGTATGCTGTCATCGCCATGAACCGGCCGATCCGAGTCTTCGACGGGCGCTTCGGGCGCCTGATGCTGCTCGAGGTCAGCGCGCCGGGGACCCCGCATGCGCATTCAGAGCCCACGATCCTGCTCAAGCACGACGGGGCGGATACCGAGTACCTGATCGGCGACGAGGCCGTTCCGCTCACCCGCGGCGACATCGCATTCGTGAACGCGCGGGAGATGCACGCCGACCAGCGCGCCGCAGGCTCCGCGCCGACGCGGCTGCTGGTGCTGCACGCCTCCGGCGAGTGGCTGCGCGAGAGCTTTCCGGCGGTTTTCGGAGAAAGCGGCGAGCAGGCCTTCCCGCGCCGGCGCGAGGAGATCACGCCCCGCATTCGCCAGCTGGCCGACACGCTCGCGGTCGAGATCGTGAACGACCAGTTCCTGTCGCCCGAGCGGCTCGAGTTCATGCTGCAGGAGCTGGTGCTGTCGATCATCGACACCTATATCGCGCGCCGGAGGGCATCGTCGCCGCTGTGGCGCGGCTCGCGCTTCGAGGACTCTCGCATTCGGCGCGCCATCGCGCTGCTGCGCGCGCGGCCGAACAAGGACATGAACATGGACGACGTCGCGAGCCAGGTCGGCCTGTCGCGCTCGCGCTTCTACGACCTGTTCCAGCTCTGCACCGGGCGCTCGCCGCGCGCCTACCTGGACATGCTGTGCGTCGAGACTGCGATTTCGCGTCTCGCGTCAGGCCAGGCCAAGATCGCCGACGTGTCGGCCGAGCTGGGCTTTTCGGCCCAGAGCAACTTCACCCGTTTCTTCCTTCATCAGGTCGGTATTCCGCCGTCGGAGTACCGTCGTGCGGCCTCCAGGCTCGCGCCCGTAGCAGGGCAGCCCACGCCGCCCGAGGAGGACGACTCCGGCAGCGCCGCCTGAGCGCCCCGGCGCACCACGTTGGTGCGCGTTGCTCCGGCCCCCTCGGTAGGTCCCTAAGCACGCCGTCGACATAGGCGTGGCACGTCGGTTGCTTTGCAGTTGTTCGATGGGAGCGCCGTTGGAACGACACCATTACGACGAAATGCACGCCGACGCGGACGAGGTCCGCGCGCACTACCGCGCGCTCGCGCAATGGCTCGCCGAGACGCCTCCCGAGCGGGTGCTGGAGAAGCGGCGCGAGGCCGACCTGCTGTTCCATCGCGTCGGCATCACTTTCGCCGTCTACGGCGACGCGCAGGGCGCCGAGCGGCTGATCCCGTTCGACACCATTCCCCGCATCATCCCGCTCGCCGAGTGGGAACTGCTGGTGCGAGGGCTGACCCAGCGCGTTACGGCGCTCAACCGCTTCCTGAACGACATCTACCACGGGCAGGAAATCCTGAAAGCCGGCGTGATCCCGGCCGAGCAGGTGCTCACCAACGAGGCCTACCAGGTTGCGATGCTAGGGCTCGATCTGCCGCATCAGGTGTACTCGCACGTCTCGGGCATCGACCTCGTGCGTCACGACGACGGCCGCTGGTACGTGCTCGAAGACAATCTGCGCACGCCCTCGGGCGTCTCCTACATGCTCGAGGATCGCAAGATGATGATGCGCCTGTTTCCCGAGCTGTTCGAGCGCCAGCACGTGTACCCGGTCGAGCACTATCCGGCGCTGCTGCTCGAGACGCTGCGCAGCATCGGCCCGAACGAGATGCGCGAAGCCACTGTGGCGGTACTCACGCCCGGCCAGCACAACAGCGCCTACTTCGAGCATGCGTTTCTCGCCCAGCAAATGGGCGTCGAGCTGGTCGAAGGCTCGGACCTGTTCGTCAAGGACGGCTTCGTCTACATGCGCACCACGGGCGGGCGGCAACGCGTCGACGTGATCTACCGCCGCATCGACGACGCGTTTCTCGACCCTCTCGCGTTCCGCGCGGACTCGCTGCTCGGCGTGCCAGGGCTCCTGTCGGCCTACCGCGCGGGCAACGTTTCGCTCGCCAACGCCATCGGCACCGGAGTCGCCGACGACAAGTCGACCTATCCCTACGTGCCGGACATGATCCGCTTCTACCTCGGCGAAGAGCCGCTGCTCGCCAACGTGCCGACCTGGCAATGCAGGCGGGCGCAGGATCTTGCCTACGTCCTGGATCACCTCGCCGAGCTGGTGGTAAAGGAGGTCCAGGGGTCCGGCGGCTACGGCATGCTGATCGGGCCTGCCGCAAGCAGCGCGCAGCTGGAGACCTTCCGCGCGCGGGTGCAGGCCGACCCGTCGAACTACATTGCCCAGCCGACCCTGTCGTTATCCACCTGCCCTACGTTCGTCGAGCGCGGCATCGCGCCGCGCCACGTCGATCTGCGCCCGTTCGTGCTTTCCGGGCGCGAAGTCAAGCTGGTTCCGGGAGGACTGACGCGCGTCGCGCTGAAGGAAGGTTCGCTGGTGGTCAACTCGTCGCAGGGCGGCGGCACCAAGGACACCTGGGTGGTCGACTGATGCTGTCGCGCGTCGCCGACCGGATCTTCTGGATGAGCCGCCAGATGGAACGCGCCGAGAACATGGCGCGCATCCTCGGCGTGACTTCGAACCTGGTGCTGTTCGGCGCCAAGGACCGGCAGGAGCAGAACCTGCTCGCGCCGCTCGCCATCACTGGAACGGCCGAAGCGTTCGCCGCCCGGCACGAGGCGCTCACCCTGGAAGCGCTGATCGCCTTCCTCGCTTTCGACGGCGACAACCCTTCGTCGATCTACGCCTGCCTGCGCGACGCGCGCGAGAACGCGAACGCGGTGCGCTGGCAGATCACCTCCGAGATGTGGGAGACGCTGAATGCGACCTGGCTCGAGGTCCGGGGCATGCGCCGCGAGCGCGTGATCGGCTCCGGCGCCACCCAGTTCTTCGACTGGGTCAAGGAAAGGAGCCATCTTTTCCGCGGCGTCACCTACGGCACCATCGTGCGCGGGGAGGCATTCAACTTCTCGCGGCTCGGCACCTTCCTCGAGCGAGCGGACAACACGGCGCGCATCCTGGACGTCAAGTACCACATCCTGCTGCCCACGGTGCGGGACGTGGGCGGCGCGCTGGACTACTATCAATGGACCGCGCTGCTGCGCTCGGTATCGGCGTTCGAGACCTACCGCGCCCTCTACCGCGACCAGATCTTTCCGATCAAGGTGGCCGAGCTGCTGATTCTCGAGCGGCGCATGCCGCGCTCGCTCGCCGCGTGCTTCGACCAGATCAATCACGCGCTGGAGCGCATCGAAGGACAGCACGACCACGCGGTAAAACGCCTCGCGGTCGAGCTCCTCGCGCGCCTGACGCACGCGGATGTCGAGGAAATTTTTCAGGGCGGATTGCACGAGTTCCTGACGTCGGTGCTGGCCGACATCATCGAGCTCGGCAATCGCATCCAGCGCGCCTACCTCGGCGCCGTGTAGGAGAGCGCCATGCGCCTCGCCGTCGATCACGAAACGCATTACATCTACGAGTCGCCGCTGCGCTTTTCGATCCAGTATCTGCGCCTCACGCCGCGCGACAGCACCC
Source organism: Burkholderiales bacterium (assembly GCA_049582045.1). Taxonomy (GTDB): domain Bacteria; phylum Pseudomonadota; class Gammaproteobacteria; order Burkholderiales; family SG8-39; genus DAHVFK01. Next base: position 7,197 of record JBAUTD010000362.1, on the reverse strand, counting down.
GGCAGAAAGTCATCGAATGGCGCATCGATGCGCCCGCCCACTGCGTGCAAACCCAGGACGGCTACGGAAATATCCTGCACGTGCTTACGCTCGACCAGCCCGTGATCGAGATCCGCATCCGGGCGGTCGGCACGGTGGAGACCGCGCCGGCGGCCGACGAGCCGTCCGATTTCGTCGGCGTGCCGCTGTCGCCGCTGCTGTTCCTGCGCACTACCGCGCGAACCGAGACCGACGCCGCCCTCGAGGAATTTGCCGAGCCGTTCCGGCCCCGCGCCACGACGCTGGACGGGCTGCGCGAGCTCGCCTCGGCGATACACCGGAGGATGCCGTTTCGCCCGGGCGAGACGCACGTGTCGTCCAGCGCGGCGCAGGCATTCGCCATCGGCTCGGGCGTATGCCAGGATCACGCTCACATCTTCATTGCCTGCTGCCGCCGTCTCGGCGTTCCGGCGCGCTACGTAAGCGGCTACGTATTCTCCCCCGGGCACGCCGAGACGCACGTCGCAAGCCACGCCTGGGCCGAAGCGTGGGTGGGCGACCGGTGGCGCAGCTTCGACGTGGCGAACGATTGCCCTGCCGGCGAGGACCACGTAAAGCTCGCCATGGGCGCGGACTACTTCGATGCCTGCCCGATCCGCGGCGTGCGCGTCGGCGGCGGCACCGAGACGATGACCGCCGCCGCGCTGGTAAGCCGCCAGTCGCAGCAGCAGTAGCGCCTTGCTAAGATTGCGCCCGCCATGACCTATTGCGTCGCCGCGGCCGTCCGTTCCGGCATCGTATTCGCCTCCGACTCTCGCACCAACGCGGGGGTCGACAACGTCGCCGTGTTCCGCAAGATGCATGTGTTCGAGGCGACAGGCGAGCGCGTAGTGGTGCTGCTGAGCGCCGGCAACCTCGCAAGCGCGCAGGGCGTACGATCTATCCTGCGCCAGGGAACGCAGGCGGGTTGCGTTGACCCGGCGGGCATACTGGGCCTGAAGTCGATGGAGGACGTCGCCGGCCTCGTCGGAGAGACCGTCCGCAGGGTGGTTTCGCGCGACGGCCCGGCGCTGTCGCAGCAGAACATCGATCCGGGATGCACCTTCATCGTTGGCGGTCAGATCGCGGGCGAGCCTCCGCGCCTGTTTCACGTCTACCCGCAAGGCAACTACATCGAGACCAGCCGGGACACCAGCTATTTTCAGATCGGCGAAACCAAGTACGGCAAGCCGATCATCGACCGCGTGGTGCAGCAGGACACGTCGATCAACGACGTGGCCAAGTGCCTGCTCGTTTCGTTCGACTCGACCATGCGATCGAACCTGTCGGTCGGCCTGCCGATTGATCTTCTGGGCTACGAGGCGGATTCGCTGCGCGTCACCATGACGCGCCGCTACGATGAAAGCGACGCCTACGTGCGGGAGATCAGCCGCATCTGGTCGGCTGGCCTACGCAAAGCGTTCGCCGAAGTGCCGGACATCAGCTGGCGTTGAGCTGCGCGCGGCGGGACTGGCGGCCCCCCTGAGCTAGAATCCAGCGATGGCTGACCGCAAATTCGGCATCGAGACGCTTTGCCTGCACGCCGGGCAGATCCCCGATGCCGCCACCGGGGCGCGCGCCGCGCCGATCTACCAGACCACCTCGTTCGTGTTCGACTCTGCGGATCATGCCGCGAGCCTGTTCAACCTGCAGACTTTCGGCAACGTCTACTCGCGCATCTCGAACCCGACCGTGGCGGTGTTCGAGGAGCGCATGGCGGCGCTCGAGAACGGCCGCGCGGCGCTCGGCTGCGCGACGGGCCAGGCCGCCGAGGTGGTGGCGATCCTGACGCTGTGCAAGGGCGGAGACCACATCGTGTCGGCCTCGACCCTTTACGGCGGAACGCACACCCTGCTCGGAGTCAACCTGAGAAAGCTCGGCGTGGAGACCACCTTCGTGGCGCCGGACGATCCTGAGAACTTCCGCCGCGCGATCCTTCCGGGCAAGACGAAACTGCTCTACGCCGAGACGCTCGGCAACCCGCAGATCAACATCGTCGACATCGAGGCGCTCGCGGTCATCGCGCACGAGGCCGGGATTCCGCTCGTGCTCGACAACACCGTGCCCTCGCCCTACCTTTGCCGCCCCCTCGACTGGGGCGCCGACATCGTCGTGCATTCGGCCACCAAGTACCTCGGCGGGCACGGCACCACGATGGGGGGCGTCATTGTCGAGTCCGGCAAGTTCAGGTGGGACAACGGCAATTTCCCGGAGATGACCGAGGCCTCGCCCGGCTACCATGGCGTGCGCTTCTACGAGACTTTCGGCGATTTCGGCTACACCATGAAGGCGCGCATGGAGATCATGCGCACCTTCGGTCCGGCACTTTCGCCGCTCAACGCGTGGCTCCTGCTGCAGGGTATCGAGTCGCTTCATGTGCGCATGGAGCGCCATTGCGAAAATGCGATGGCGGTGGCCAAGTTCCTCGAGGGCCACAAGCAGGTCGCGTGGGTGAACTATCCCGGCCTGCCGGGCAGTAAGTACCACGCGCTCGCGCGCAAGTACCTGCCCAAGGGCGCCTCGGGCCTGCTCAATTTCGGCGTCAAGGGCGGCCCGAATGCCGGCGAGAAGTTCATCGAGGCGGCGCAGTTCATGAGCCATCTGGCCAACATCGGCGACGCCAAGACGCTGATCATCCACCCGGCTTCGACCACGCACCGCCAGATGAGCGACGAGGACCAGCTCAAGGCCGGCGTCACGCCGGACATGGTGCGCATGTCGGTCGGCATCGAGTCGCTGGACGACATTTTGTGGGATATCGACCAGGCGCTGTCCGCGGCGTCGAAGCCATAGGAGAGAGAAATGTTCAGCTGGCAGGTCGTCGAGCACGGCAAACCGCTGCAAAGGGTGCTGCACGACACGCCCAGGCCCGCCGGTACCGAGGTGCTGGTGCGCGTGACGCGGGCCGGCGTGTGCCACAGCGACCTGCACATCTGGGACGGCTACTTCGACTGGGGAGGCGGCAAGCGTTTCTACGTCAAGGAGCGGGGCTGCGTGCCGCCGTTCACGCTCGGGCACGAGCCCTTCGGCGTGGTCGAGGCGATGGGGCCGGCGGCGGCCAAAGCCGCCAAGGGGCTGAAGATCGGCCAGAAGCGCCTGGTCTATCCCTGGATCGGCTGCGGCAAGTGCGCCGTGTGCAAGGCAGGCAAGGACAACTACTGCGTCTCGGGATCGCGCTTCCTGGGGGTCAACCGCGCCGGTGCCTACGCCACGCACCTGCTGGTGCCGCATCCTCGCTATCTTCTCGACGCGAGCGGCATCGAGGAGGGCTTCGCCTCGACGCTTGCCTGCTCGGCGCTCACCGCCTATAGCGGAATCAACAAGCTGCCCGCGCCGGGTCCCAGGGACTGGGTCGCGGTGCTGGGTTGCGGCGGCCTGGGCCTCATCGCGGTGTCGGTCTTCAAGGCAAAGGGCGTCAAGAACGTCATTGCCTGCGACATCGACGAGTCCAAGCTCGCCGCGGCAAGAAAGCTGGGCGCAAAACTGGTGCTCGATACGCGCGCGCCGGACGCGGCGCAGAGGCTCGCTCAGCTCGCGCAGGGGAACCTTTCGGGCGCAATCGATTTCGTCGGCATGCCGGCGACCGCGCAACTCGGCATCGGCGCGCTGAGAAAGGGCGGGCGCTACGTGCTGTGCGGCCTGTTCGGCGGCGAGCTGACCTACCCCCTGCCCCCGATCGCGCAGCGTGCGATCGGCATCATCGGCTCCTACGTCGGCGACCTGCAGGAGCTGAAGGAAGTCGTCGCGCTGGCAAAGAAGAAGAAACTCAAGCCCTCGCCGATCGAAACCCGGCCCTCGGGCGAAGTCAATCGCACGCTGGAAGAGCTTAAGGCCGGCCGGATCCTCGGCCGCGTGGTCCTCGATTTCGAACATGAAAGCAACTGATCAATGACGCCTACCTTCTCCTGGGAACTGCCCTACGCGTGGCCGCGCAAGCCGCTGCTGGCGGCAAACGTCGTGTCCACCTCGCAGCCGCTCGCCGCGCAGGCGGGCCTGCGCATGCTGCTCGCCGGAGGAAACGCGGTCGACGCGATCCTCGCCAGCGCGATCACATTGACGCTGGTCGAGCCGGTCTCCAACGGCATCGGCTCCGACGCCTACGCCATCGTCTGGGATGGCAAGACGATGCACGGCCTGAATGCTTCGGGCCGCTCGCCCGCGGGCTGGACACCGGAGTTCTTCGCCGGGCAAAAGGGTGTGCCGGTGCGCGGCTGGAACTCCGTCAGCGTGCCGGGTTGCGTGTCCGCGTGGCGCGAGCTAAGCGCGCGCTTCGGCAAGCTGCCGTTCGACAAGCTGTTCGAGCCGGCGATCGGCTACGGCCACGGCGGTTTCCTCGTCTCGCCGACCATCGCGCGCCAGTGGGCGGCGCAAGTCGCGGAGCTCAAGGTGCAGCCCGGCTTCGCCGAGGCCTTTCTGCCAGGGGGCAAGGCGCCCGCGCCGGGACAACAATTCCGCTTTCCGGATCACGCCGCGACCCTGGAAATGATCGCCGCCAGCAAGGGCGAGGCGTTCTACCGCGGGAAGCTCGCCGAAAAGCTCGAGGCGCATTCCAAGGCGAACGACGGCGTGATGAAGGCCTCCGACCTCGCCGCGCACAAGTCAGACTGGGTCGACACTTTGACCATGGATTACCGCGGCTACACGCTGCATGAGCTGCCGCCCAACGGCCAGGGCATCGTGGCGCTGATCGCGCTCGGCATCCTGGAGAATTTCGACGTCGCGTCCCATCCTGTCGATTCGGTCGACAGCGTGCACCTTCAGATCGAGGCGGTGAAGCTCGCCTTCGCGGATGCGCAGGCCTACGTCGCCGACATCGACTACATGCCCTTCCCGCCGCAGCGCATGCTCGACAAGGCCTACCTCAAGTCGCGTGCGAAGCTGATCGACATGAAGAAAGCCCAGCCCTTCGCCCCCGGCACGCCGCCCAAGGGCGGCACGGTGTACCTCACCGCCGCCGATGCCTCCGGCATGATGGTGTCGATGATCCAGTCGAACTACATGGGCTTCGGCTCCGGTGTGGTCGTTCCAGGGACCGGGATCTCGCTGCAGAACCGCGGTGCGACATTCGTGCTGAAGGAAGGCCACCCCAACCGCGTGGCCCCGAGCAAGCGCCCCTACCAGACCATCATCCCCGGATTCGTCACCAAGGCCGGCAAGCCGGTCATGAGCTTCGGCGTCATGGGCGGCACCATGCAGCCGCAGGGCCACACGCAGGTCATGGTGCGCATCGCCGACTACGGCCAGAACCCGCAGACCGCGAGCGACGGACCGCGTTTTCGCTGGGTGCAGGGTCTGGACGTGAGCGTCGAAGGAGGCTTCCCCGCTGCGACGCTGGAAGGCCTCAAGCAGCGCGGTCATCGCATCGTGACAGTCGATGATTACAACCAGTTCGGCTGCGCGCAGATGATCTGGAAACTCGACGGCGGCTACTTCGCCGCGAGCGATCCGCGCCGCGACGGGCAAGCGGTAGGTTTCTAGGAGGAACGGGATGCTGAAAATCTGGGGGCGTGCCAACTCGGTCAACGTGCGCAAAGTGCTGTGGTGCTGCGACGAGCTCGGCGTGCCGTTCGAGCGCGTCGATGCAGGGATGCAATACGGCGTGGTCAACACGCCCGAGTACCGCAAGCTCAATCCCAACGGCCTGGTGCCGACCATCGAGGAAGACGGATTCGTGCTGTGGGAATCGCACGCCATCGTGCGCTACCTGTGCGCCAAGCACGGCGCGGGCAAGCTCTGGCCGGCGGATCTGCGCGTGCGCGCGGACGCCGACCGCTGGATGGACTGGGCGGCGGGAAGCTTCCTGCCGGCGTTCCGGCCGGTGTTCTGGGGCCTGGTGCGCACGCCGGCCGAGAGCCGCGACATGAAGGCGATCGGCGATGGCGCGAAGAAGTGCGGCGAGCTCGCCGGATGCGTCGACGCGGCACTCGCCGGGCGGCGCTTCATCGCGGGCGAGCAGTTGACGATGGGAGACATCCCGCTTGGCTGCCACCTGCACCTGTGGCTCAACTTGCCGATAGAACGCCCCGCCTGCGCCAACCTCGCGGCCTGGCACAAGCGCCTGCTCGAGCGCCCCGCGTTCGACAAGTGGGTCAACACCAAAATCAGCTGATCGATGCTTAAGAACAAGATCGCGATCGTCACCGGTGCGGCGAGCGGCATCGGCCTCGCCTGCGCCGAGCGGCTCGCGGCGGACGGCGCCAAAGTGGTGCTCGCCGACGTCAACGAAAAATCTGGGACCGAGCACGCCAGGCGCATCGGCGGGAGTTTCGTCGCGGCGGACCTCAGTCGGCGCGAGGGCTGCAAGCGGCTGGTCGATGCGACGCTCGCGGCGCACGGCACGGTACACGTGCTGGTCAACAACGCCGGCTATCAGCATGTCGCGCCGATCGAGGATTTCCCCGAAGACCAATGGGAGCGCATGATCGCGCTGATGCTGAGCGCGCCCTTCCTGCTGACGCGCTACTGCTGGCCGGCGATGAAGAAACAAAGGTGGGGCCGCGTGGTCAACATCGCCTCGATCCATGCGCTCGTCGCCTCGCCGTTCAAGGTGGGTTACATCTCCGCCAAGCACGGCCTGATCGGGCTGACGCGCACCGCGGCGCTGGAAGGCGGCGAGCACGGCGTCACGGTGAACGCCATCTGCCCGGCCTACGTCCGTACGCCGCTGGTCGACGCGCAGATCGCCGATCAGGCCAAGGCGAACAGCATCTCGCCCGAAGAAGTCATCGAGAAGATCATGCTCGCGCCCGCGGCGGTGAAGCGCCTGATCGAGCCGTCCGAAGTGGCCGACTTCGTCGCCTACCTGTGCGGCGAGTCCGCCGGCACGATCACCGGGGCCGCGCTCACCATGGACCTCGGCTGGACGGCTCGTTAGTGCGCCGCACTTTCCGCGCGGCTTAGTGCGGCATCGCGCTCGGCCTTGGGCAGGCGAGCGAGCGCCTTTACCCTGGCGTAGAACACCCTCAGGTCGCCGTGCACGGCTGCGAGCTCGCGCCTGAAGCCCGGGACGAACTGCGAATAGGCGGAGATCGAGGCCAGCAACGCGTTGTTGGGCTCGATCATCAGGCGGTCGAAGCCGGAATAGCCTCCCCAACGCGCCTTGAGCGCCGCGTAGCGCTCGACGAGGCGTGCGAACTCGGCGCGCTTGGCGGCTCGCATCGCGCCCGGCGCGAGCGGCTC
>JBAUTD010000361.1:0-1575 GCA_049582045.1 Burkholderiales bacterium | reverse complement strand
GGGGGAGAGCGCCTCGAGGGCCTCGACCATGGATTTTCCCCGACGCCGCAGAGTGATGAAGTGAACCCCGGCACGGTTTAGCTCCGAGAGATTGGCGTAGCTTGTGAACTTGGAGTCAAAGATAAAGGTGGGCTGAAGCCCCCGCTGCTGCTTTTTCCAAAAAGAGAGAAAGGAGAGGACCTGCTCGCTGGCCTCATCGCGCTTAATGTCGGCCGCGGTGTAGAGGATGAGCTTGGAGGCCGCGTCCTGGGCAAACAAGGCCAGCGCTCCCTTCATGGCCTTGTTGCGGGAGCCGGCCCAGTGGTTCTCCAATACCGATTGCTCCCCATAGTGGGGGATGGTGTGGAAGTCCAGATTGATCAGATCGGCCTCATAGAGCCGCAGCCGGGCGGCCTGCTTGACGAAGCTCTGCTGCAGGTGCAACAGATGCACCGCATCCAGGCCGTAGGAGTAGGTGGACATCGCCGTGCACTTGGGCAACACATTGAGACCGGCAAAAAGCCCCAGGCCCGGATCGAAGGCATGCTCGGTCAGATGCGCGTAGCGCTCGGTGCCGATCAGCTTTAAGGCGAGGAAGGACAAAAAGTAGCTCAGCGCGGGGATGGTCTTTGTGCCGGGTAAGCCCGCCTCCTCCACGACCTTGGGCAAGTTGAGCTGGTCGATGAAGGGGGCAAACAACAACACGCCGGCGGCCTCCGACTCCCAGGAACTCTTGGGCATCTCGGCAAGCTCAAGCTTCTCTGCCACGGCCGGCACCTGAGCACCCTTAACCGTCAGCCCGAGCTTCAGGCGGCTTCTTCGGGGCAGTCTGGGGAAGCCCTCTTCGGCCAGCACCCGCTCGATGGTGCGCACCGAGATTTCAACCCCTTCTTCGGACAAGAGGGCAGTGATCTCTCCGGCCGACAGCCGCTGCTCACGCCAGTTGCAGATTTTGGCCTTGAGCGCGGAGTCGAGTCGGCGGCGGTTGGCCTTGCCCTCGGGGACGGGTTCGGAGAAGTCGATCTTCTGGTAGGTGAACAGGTGCCGGAGCAGGTGCACATAGGATAGGGAGTAGCCGAAACGCTCGGCGATGATACGGGCGGGCAGCCGTTCGACAAAGGAGGCTCGCAGGGCCTCATAGCGGCGCTGCCATTCGTGGACGGGCCGGAGGAAGAAGCTCTCATCGCGCATATCGAGCTTATACGCTTTGGCGGTTATGATGTCAATATCTAAATTATTAAAATGCCAGCGAGGCGCGTGGGCAAAAAGGTCGGCGCAGTATTGAAAACCTTGTAGAGCCCATATTATATGAGCTCCAACGGGAATCAGCGCCAGGCTGCCGCTGGCGATTGAATCTTGCAGAAGGGATTTAAACAGCCGGATAGTTGGAATATAAACGTCATTTGATATAAGGTCTACGGATACGGCGGGTTGTGAACCTATTGAAATCATATCATTTTTGGTTTTTCGGGAGATTTACTGGCCACTGTGACGGTCAAAATCGAATCGCGCGAAAATCGCTGTTCAATTGCATCCAACCGGCCGGCCGCAATTCTGCAACGAAGCCGGGCGCGGCAACCAAACTCGTGGCGGTGG
>JBAUTD010000360.1:0-3340 GCA_049582045.1 Burkholderiales bacterium | reverse complement strand
CGATCCGCTGCGCGACGCGCTGGCGCAGGTCAACCCCGACGAGCTCTCGCCGCGCGAGGCGCTCGAGCTTCTGTACCGCCTCAAGCGGCTCTAAGCCCTTTCGCACCATCGATGTGCAAAAAGCGGCGCGCGCGCCCGTCCGCGTGCACGCTGGCCCGCGCGCGCTTCCGGACGCACGGGCGGAACTGCACTGGCACGCAAGTTGCTGACTGCATTCGCAGTGGTGCACCAAAACTCTCGGGAGAACCAGATGGCAATCAGTCGCAGGGGATTCATCAAGAAGGGCTTGAGCGCCGGCGTCGCTGCCGGAGCGGTCGCCGCACCGATGATCGCGCGCGCGGAGTCGAGCAAGACGTTCAGCTGGCGCATGACGACGGCTTGGCCAGCCGGCCTGCCCTTCTACCAGACCGGCCCGGGCAGCGCCGAGTCCTTCGCCGACAAATGCCTGCAGATGTCCGGAGGGCGCCTGAAGATCAAGGTATTCGCCGCAGGAGAACTGCTGCCTGCATTCGGCGGCTTCGACGCCTGCTCGGCCGGCAACGTCGAGATGAACCACGCGTGCGCCTACTACTGGTCGGGCAAGACCTTCGCTGCGCAGTACTTCACCACTGCGCCCTTCGGCATGGAGTACCTCGGCCACTACTCGTGGCTGTACAACGGCGGCGGCATGGAGCTCTGGCGCGAGGTCTACAAGCCGTTCCATCTCGTACCGTTCCCGGCGAACTCCACCGGCGTCCAGATGACAGGCTGGTTCCGAAAGCCGATTCACAGCCTCGCCGACCTCAAGGGTCTGAAGATGCGCGAGGTCGGGATCGCCGCGAAGATCTACGCCGAGCTCGGTGTCGCGGTGAGCTCGTTGCCGGGAGGGGAAATCTTCCCCGCGCTGGAGCGCGGCGTCATCGATGCCGCCGAATGGGTGGGGCCGTTCCAGGACAAGCGCCTCGGCCTGCAAAACGCAGCGAAGTATTACTACACCACCGGCTGGCACGAGCCGGCCACCACCGGCGAGGTGACCGTCAACGAAAGCGCGTGGAATTCCCTGCCGAAGGACCTGCAGGCGGTCATTGCGCAGGCAGCCACCGCCACCAGCGTCGAAGGCATCATGTACCTCGAATCGCAAAACACCTCTGCGCTGGAGGAACTTCGCACGAAATACGGCGTGAAGACGGCCCCATTGCCCGCGGCGGTCATCAAGGGCCTGAAAACCGCCACCTTCGACACCCTGGCGACCTTCACCGCGAAAGACCCTCTGGTCAAGAAGGTGCACGATTCCTATTACGGCTACAAGAAGATCCACGACAAGTGGTCCGCGATCGGCGAAACCGAGTACCTCACGAACGTGCAGCCGGTGTGACGCCTTAGGCACTGGGCAATCATGAGCGCGCTCCTGATGCGCATTGCGCGCGCAATGAGCGCGCTCATCGACCTGCTGGGGCGCGCAGCGTCCTGGCTGGTGCTCGGACTCGTTCTGCTGATCGCGGCCGAGGTCCTGCTGCGCTACGGCTTCAACACCAGCAGCATCGCGGCGCAGGAACTGGAATGGTGGGGCCTCGCGATCATCTCGCTAGTGGGCATCTCCTACGCCCTCAAGGAAGGCGAGCACGTCCGGGTCGACGTGCTCTACCAGTACTACAGCGAGAAGGCCAAGTTGTGGTTCGATTTTCTCGTCGCCCTGCTGCTGATGGCCCCGATTTCGTTCTACCTGGCGTATCTGTCGCTGCAGTTCGTCGGTCAAAGCTTCGCCGATCACGAAGTTTCACAGAGTCCGGGCGGCCTGCCGGACGTGTGGCTGCTGAAGGCCTTCGTGCCGCTCGGTCTGCTGCTGCTCGGCATACAGAGCGTAGCTGTGGCGCTAAAGCAAGCGGCAGCTCTCTTGGACAGGCACGCAATGGCGCGCGATGACTAACGAGGCGCTGGCGGGACTCGAGGTCCTCGGTTTTGTCGTACTGCTGCTGCTGGGCATCCCTGTCGGTTTCGCGATCGCGGCCGCAGGGATCCTGTTCGGCCTCGTCGGCTTCGGCCACAACCTCTTCAGCCTGGTTCCGCTGCAGATCTACGGCGTGGCCACCAATTACACGTTGCTCGCCGTGCCTTTGTTCGTGTTCATGGGCGTGCTGCTCGAGAAGTCGCGCATCGCCGAGGAGATGCTCGACGTCATGGGGCTGATGGCGGGGCGCCTGCCCGGCGGGATGTCGATCGGAATCATCGTTATCGGCATCCTGATGGGCGCAGCGACCGGGATCGTCGGCGCCACGGTCGTGACGGTCAGTTTGCTGTCGCTGCCGACGCTGCTCAAGCGCGGCTACCACAAGGGGCTCGCTTGCGGAACGATCTGCGCTTCGGGGACTCTGGGGCAGATCATCCCGCCCAGCCTGATCCTCATTCTGCTCGCCGACCTTGTTGGCGAGTCGATCGGCACTCTGTTCGCCGCCGCACTGCTCCCAGGCATCATGCTGGGCGGGCTATACATCCTCTACATCCTCGTTCTGGCCAGGATCAGGCCGGACCTTGCTCCTCCGATCCCGTTCGAGGAGCGCTCCGGTGTGACCAGGCGGGAACTGACGCTACGTGCCGTGAAGGGCGTAGCACCGCCAATCCTGCTGATCGTGGCGGTCCTCGGCTCAATCATGGGGGGCATCGCAGCGCCCACCGAGGCTGCGTCCATGGGCGCGCTGGGCGCGCTGCTGATCGTGCTGCTCACGGGCAAGCTCAATCTGCAGGTCCTGCGCGGAACGATGCGCAGCACGCTCAACGTCAACGCCATGATCATGCTGATCCTGTTCGGTTCGCGTACATTCAGCGTGACCTTCCGTGGTCTCAACGGCGACGAGCTTATCGACCGGCTGCTGAGCACGATCCCGGGCGGATTCTGGGGAACCATCATTTTCCTGATGGGCGTCCTGTTCCTGCTCGGCTTCTTCATGGAATGGATCGAGATCTGCTACATCGTGCTGCCACTGTTCCTGCCGTTCTTCGTTCATCAGCACACCAACATGGTCTGGCTGGCGACGGTGATCTGCGCCAACCTGCAGACGTCCTTTCTCACGCCGCCGTTCGGCTGGGCGCTGTTCTTCATCAAGGGCGTGGCGCCGCCCGAGGTGACGACCGGCGACATCTACCGCGGCGTGATCCCGTTCATCGCGGTGCAGCTTGTCGGCCTCGCGCTGCTGATGGCCTTCCCGCAAATTTCTCTCTGGCTTCCGACCGCGATCGGCTGGATCAAGTAAGGACGGCGCCCGCTATACTGCGGGCGTGCTCGTCGACATCGGCGCCAACCTGACCCACGCCGCGTTTGCGGACGACCTGGAGGCGGTGCTCGCGCGCGCGCGCGCCGCGGGCG
>JBAUTD010000359.1:0-3782 GCA_049582045.1 Burkholderiales bacterium | reverse complement strand
GCACCACGACCACACCGTCGTCGTCGGCCACCACCGCGTCGCCGGGAAAGACGTGCACCCCGGCGCACACCACGGGCAGGTTCACCGTGCCCAGGCTCGCCTTGACCGTGCCCTTGGCCGAGATCGCGCGCGACCAGGCCGGGAAACGCATCTCGCCGATCTCGCGCGAATCGCGGCAGCCGACCTCGAGCACCACGCCCTTCGCGCCGCGCGCCTTGAGCGAGGTGGCGAGCAGCTCGCCGAAGGCGCCGTCCGTGTTGTCGCTCGAGCACGCCACCACCAGCACGTCGCCGGGCTTCAACACCTCGACCGCGACGTGGATCATCCAGTTGTCGCCGGGATGGATGAGCGCAGTGACCGCGCTGCCGCAGATGCGCGCCCCGCTCCACACCGGGCGCACGTCCGGGAACATCAGGCCGCTGCGGCCCTGCGCCTCGTGCACCGTCGCCACGCCGAGTTTCTCGAGCGCGGCGAGCGCCGCCGCGTCCGCTCGACGGATATTGCGCACCACTGTTCCGTTCATTGCCTCGCCTCCGCAAGCTTGAGCCGGTTGAAGACCTTCAGCGTGTTCCTGTAATAGATCTTCTCCTTGTCCGCGGCGCTCAGGCGCGAATTCGCCTCGATGTAGCGGCGCGTGTCGTCGAAGAAATGCCCCGTATCCGGGTCCTTGCAGCGCACCGCGCCGACCATCTCCGAGGCGAACAGGATGTTGTCCACCGGGACCACCTCCGCCAGCACGTTGATGCCCGGCTGGTGATAGACGCAGGTGTCGAAGTAGAGGTTCTCGCCCATCAGCGCGGCGGGCTCCGGGCGCTTCATGTCGATCGCGATGCCGCGGTAGCGGCCCCAGTGGTAGGGCACCGCCCCCCCGCCGTGCGGGATGATGAAGCGCAGGCGCGGGAAGCGCGCGAACAGGTCGGACTTCAGCAGCTGCATGAAGATCGCGGTGTCGGCATTGATGTAGTGCGCGCCGGTGAAGTGGAAATTCGGGTTGCACGACTGGCTGACGTGGATCATCGCCGGCACGTCGAGCTCCTCGAGCTTCTCGTACAGCCCGAACCACCAGGGGTCGGTCACCGGCGGGTCGGTCCACCAGCCGCCGCTCGGGTCCGGATTCAGGTTGCAGCCGATGAAGCCCAGCTCCTCGACGCAGCGAACGAGCTCGGGGATCGAGTTCGAGGGCGAAACGCCGGGCGACTGCGGCAGCTGGCAGACCGGAGCGAAATTCCGCGGGTAGAGATCGCAGATCCGCTTGATCTGGTCGTTGCAGATCCTCGACCACTGCTGGCTCATCTGCTCGGTGCCGATGTGGTGGCCCATGCCGCCCGCGCGCGGCGAGAAGATCGTCAGGTCGGTGCCGCGCTCCCGCTGCAGGCGCAACTGGGAGTTCTCGAGGCTCGCGCGGATCTCGTCGTCGCTGATGACCGGCGCCTTCCCGTTCATCTTCGCGGGATCGCCGCCGGCGTCGATCTGGGCCTTGCGCCAGGCCTCGTGCGCGGGCGGCGCGGTCGTGTAGTGCCCGTGGCAGTCAATGATCATATTGAAATTCCCCGATCTAGCCGGATTTCTTCTCCCTAAGTGACGGGTCGGCGAGCACCGCGCGCTGGCCCGGCACCGGCCGGTCGATCGCCTCCTCAAGCGTGTGGGCCCAGTCCCACTGCTCTTTCGGCCGCACCGCGCCGTCGGCGCCGATCTGGTCGAGCCCCCAGTAGATCTCGAGCCAGTGGCCGTCGGGGTCGCGGAACTCGACCGCGATCTGCACCCCGGCGCGCCGGCGCCCCTCGAAAGTGATCGGCACGCCGTTCGCGCGCAGGTGGCGCCGCGCGCGGAACACCTCGTCCAGCGTCGCCACCTCGAACGCGAAATGATGCAGCTCGCGCCCCTGCGACGGCCCCTCCGCCTCGCCCACCAGCGCCACGCCGTGGTGGTCGGCGCCGAAGCGCATGAAAACCATGCCGCCGGGCATCATCTCCTCGGGATACCGGTCCGATACCTTGAAACCCAGCACGCGGGTGTAGAAGTCGACCGAGCGCGCGAGGTCCGTGACGCGCAGCACCACGTGGCCGATCTTGCGAATGGAAAACGGCGGATTCATTGCGGTCATCTCACTGGTCGCCCTGGTTTCCGTGGCTCCACGGCATCGCACAGGCTGCGTACGCGAGCGCCGGGACGTAAAGGACGGCCCACCACGCCAGTAAGCCGGGGAATGGCGCAAGGCTGCCGCCGAAAGTGACGAAGGCACGCAGCGAAACGCCGAACAGCGCGAAACCGAAGGAGGCCAGCACCGCCCCGACGGGCACGCATAGCGCAGTGGTCACGACGGCGGCCATGACCAGCATCTGTGGGACGGATCGCAGAATGAATCGCATGCTCTCGCGACCCGAGTTTACGTCAGTCGGACTGATCCATCGGGGCAAACAGCGGCAGCACGAGGGCATCGCGCGAAACGCACAGCTCCCGCAAGTGAGCGGTGATCTTGCCGGCGTCCTTGCGTCGCCAGGCCAGCGCCAGCGGCGAGGGCAGCCGTCCGACCTCGACGTCGCGCTCCACCAGCTGTTTCGAGTGAATGAGCTCGCGCGCGACCGGGCCGGGCAAGAACCCTACGGCCAGTCCCTGCCGGTGACAGGCAACTTTCGCGGCGAGGTCCGGCACCAGAAATTCGCGCTGTCCGGGCAGTTTCCAGGCGGTGCGCTTCGTCAGCCGATGCGACGTATCGCGTACATTGACGGCCGGAAAACGCCGCAACAGCTCGTTGCCCAAGGGCGCGGGCGCGGACGCCAAAGGATGCAGAGGCGGAACGACGAACACCCAATTGATCACCCCTAGCGGTTCGGTCACGAACTCGTCGTCGATGGTATGGAAGCCCGGGACGCCCACCGCCATCTGTCCCCCGTTGTGAATCAATTCGTCCCATACGCCCATGTACACGCCGCGACGCACCTCGAACACCGTATGCGGGAATTGCGCGACAAGGTGCTCGAGGAGTGCGGCGATCGTGTCGGCGTCATAGAGCAGATTGTTCACCACCAGGGTGAAATGCGGCTCGATGCCGTCCCTGACCTGCTTCAATTCCTCGGGCAGGGTGTGCAACCACTCGAAAATCAGGCTCGCCCTTTCGAGCAGGACCTCGCCGGATGGCGTCAGCGTGACCGACCGGGTCGTGCGCTGGAACAGCGGCGTTCCCAGGCTGTCTTCGAGCGTCTTGATGCGGTAGCTGATCGCCGAGGTGGTCTTGTGGAGCAGTTCGGCCGCGGCCGAAAAACTGCGCAGCTGAGCAACAGTGGCGAACGTTTGCAGCGCCTCCGCATCGATCTGGTTTTTCTGCAAATCCGGCACGTCGCGTCCTCATGGAACAGACGCCTAGTGTAGGCGAGCAATCGCGTCACTGACATCCGGCGGGCCGACCTTCCCGCCGCCTTACGTGCCTGTCAGGCGCGCCGCCTTGGCAACTTCGGCTGCCGCGACGAAGCCGGTCAGCGTGTCGTATCCCGACGTCGCGCCGTGCCGCGCCACGCGCATCGCCAGCGCCTGCGCCCGCAGCGGCGAAGCGCGCCATAGCGTACGCACCCAGGCGACGAGGTGGCTGCCGAACTCGCCCCGCGCGGCGGCTCGAAGGTAGGTTGCTCCGAGCGCGGTGGTGAGCGCGGAAAGTTCGGCGTCCAACGCGCGCACTGCCGCCACGAGGGGCGCCTCGCGCCCTTGCGTCGCCCAGCCGTAGGCCAGTGCGCCGATCGCCAGATCGTCGCCGGCGGGCGTCGATCCGGCACCGCGGCCGATAAGCG
>JBAUTD010000358.1:0-4643 GCA_049582045.1 Burkholderiales bacterium | reverse complement strand
CTGTACCTCGCAGTCGGGATCGTGCCCGTGGCGATCGGCCTGGGCGCCGCCGGCTTCATCGGCGCGGGGCGCAACCACGAGCAGGTGCTGGCGTTGTTCGCCGAGAGCCGGCTTCCGCTTCCGCTCTATATCCTGTTCCTGGGCGCGCTGGTATCGGCGATCCTGTCGACGCTTTCCGGAGCGCTGCTGGTGGCGGGCTCGCTCGCCGCGCACAACGTGCTGCTTCCGCTCGCGCCGCGCCTGACCGAAAAAGCCAAGCTCAGGGCCAATCGCTGGGCGGTGATCGCGTTCGGCCTGGTCGCCTATTTCATCGCGTTGTCGAGCGAGAGCATGTACGCGCTGGTGCAGCAGTCCTCGGGCCTGGGCAGCGCCGGGATACTGATCATGATGCTGTTCGCGCTCTGGGGCGGGCGCGTCGGCGGGCCGGCGAGCGCGTACGCGGCGCTGATCGCCGGCACCGGCGTGTTCGTGCTCGTCGACAGCGTTCTCGGGCTGGAGGGCGCTTATCTGGCCGCGCTCGGCGCGGCGCTCGCCGGCTATCTCGCCTGCGCGCCGCTCGCTTCGAGCTTGATGAGCCGGCGCAGCTCGCGGTAGCGCTCCTCGGACGCGTCACCGAACAGCGGGTCGCGGCCGGCGGGGACCGCGGCGTTCACGGCGGCCCAGTCCTCGGGCGTGAGCAGGTCGACCGCGCGCGGCAGCACGTCGCTCTCTTCGGTCGCGAGATGGTGGCGGTAATACACCAGGTAGGTGGCGGCGGCCGCCTCGACCTCCGCGCGCGAGATGATCGCTTCGTCGGCCACCTCGTTCAGCAGCTCGAGCAGCTCGTCTCCGGCGTTCGCGATCACGCGGTGCTCCTGCAGCAGGCGGCTGATCTTGCCGTGCATGGCGGGGTCGCGCGCGACCAGGCGCGCGAAAGCGATGTCCTCGCGCGCGTGGTGGAACCGGTCGGGGTAGTGCCGCAGGTACGACACGATATCTATCATCAGCTCGTAGTTCGGCCTGCCGCCGTCGTGAAACACGGCGACCTGGGCTTCGAGCAGCGACAGCAGGCGCGAGAAGTTCGCGTGCTCGGCGTGCCAGTGCGCGATGGAGCTGCTCATCGGTAGATCCAGTCCCGGCTCCAGGGCAGGGGGTTGGTGGTCGGATTGTCGGTCTTGACTGCGAGCATCTGGTGAATCGACACCCAGCGCTGCTCGAAGGCGTGCGCGCAGCCGGCGAGGTAGGCGCGCCAGATGCGCAGCCGCTTGGCGCCCGCGAACTCGAGAGCGGCGTCCAGGTTCGCTTCGAGCCGCTCGCTCCAGTGCCACAGGGTCTTCGCGTAGTGCAGGCGCAGGGTCTCGATATCCATCACCTCGAGCCCCGCGGCCGCCATCTCGCGCAGGGCGAGCGAAGCGTGCGCCAGCTCGCCGTGCGGGAAGACGTACTTCTCGACGAAGTCTCCCGCACCCATGCCGACCGAGCGGCTGTCCGGGTCGACCGAGGTGATGCCGTGGTTCAGCACGACGCCGCCGTCCTTGAGCAGGCGCCGGATGATGCCGAAATACAGCGGCAGATTCTTGAGGCCGACGTGCTCGACCATGCCGACCGAGGCGATCTTGTCGTACACGCCCTCGCCCGGCACGTCGCGGTAGTCCTGCAGCAGCACCCGGCAGCGGTCCGTCAGGCCGTCCGCCTTGATCCGCTCAGTCGCCAGCGCGTGCTGATTGCGCGAGAGCGTGATGCCGGTCGCGTCGACGCCGTAGTGCTTTGCCGCCCAGCGCACCAGACCGCCCCAGCCGCAGCCGATGTCGAGCAATTTGTCGCCCGGGCGGAGGCGCAGCTTGCGGCAGATGTGATCGAGCTTCTGCTCCTGCGCGGTATGGATGTCCTCGTCGCCAGTCTTGAAGTAGGCGCACGAGTACACCA
Organism: Burkholderiales bacterium; assembly: GCA_049582045.1. GTDB lineage: Bacteria > Pseudomonadota > Gammaproteobacteria > Burkholderiales > SG8-39 > DAHVFK01. The sequence goes on along the minus strand of JBAUTD010000358.1, from coordinate 2,738 downwards.
TGTTGCGGTCGAGCCACAGCGCGTAGAAGTCGTTCGAGACGTCGTAGTGATATCGGATCGCCTCGGCGTCGCGCTGCTTGCTGTGGCGGCGCAGCAGCGGCAGCCTGCCGATCCGGCTTTCCCCCAGGTTGCTCGCCAGGCCTTCGGCGGCGCGCAGCGCGTCCGCGATCGGGCCCCTGACTTCCAGATGGCCCTCGACGTAGGCCTCGCCCAGCTTGGCGAGGTTCGGCTTGATCAGGTAGCGCAGCGCCCCGGCCGACGGAACGCGCAAGGTCACGGTGGGCGACGGCGACAGGTCGTAGCGCTCGCCGTTCCACAGCTCGAGCGCGAGCGGCAACTGAACCTTGCCGCTCAACTCGCCGATGATCCTTCTGATGCGGGACTCCAGCAGCATGGGGGCCTGAGTCGGTGTCTGGCTTGCTCCTGCGTTACCTTTTTACCGGGCTTTGCGCGGTAGATCAAGAACTGGTCGGTTCGCGCAGGGTCACGAACTCCTCGGCCGCAGTCGGATGAATGCCGATCGTGGCGTCAAACTGCGCCTTGGTCGCTCCAAGCTTGACCGCAATCGCGACGCCCTGAATGATCTCGCCCGCCTCGGGGCCGATCATGTGCGCGCCCACGACCCGCTGGCTGGCGCCGTCCACCAGCAGCTTCATGAAAGTCTTCTCTTCGCTCGCGGTGAGCGTGTGCTTGAGCGAGCGAAACGAGGTCTTGTACACTTGCAGCCTGGGGAAGCGCTCGCGCGCGCTTTCCTCCGACAACCCCACGCTGGCGAGGTTAGGGTTGGCGAACACCGCGGTCGGCACGCTATCGTAATCCATCGCGGTGGGCTCCCCGGCGAAGAGCGTCTTCGCCAGCGCCATGCCCTCGGCGGTGGCCACCGGCGTGAGGTTGATCCGGTTGGTGACGTCGCCGATGGCGTGGATCGATTCGACCGAGCTTTTCGAGTGGGCGTCGACCAGTACTTCACCGATCGGCCCGAGCTTCACGCCCGCGGCCTCCAGCCCCAGCCCCTTGCTGTTGGGGACGCGTCCGGTGGCGAACAGCACCAGTTCGGCGCGCGCGTGCATGCCGTCGCCGTACATGACTTCCAGCACGCCGTCCGGCAGCTTGGTGATCGAAGTCGGCTCGGCGCCGAAGTGCACGATGACGCCCTTCTTCTGGATTTCCTCGCCCAGGCGCGTTCCGAGCTCGGCGTCAAACTCGCGCAGCAGGCGGTGGCGGCGGTAGGCGAGCGTCGTCTGCACTCCAAGGCCGTTGAAGATCGACGCGAACTCGACCGCGATGTAGCCGCCGCCGACCACGATTGCGCGCGCGGGCAAGCGCTCGAGATAGAACACCGCGTCGGAAACGATCGCGTGCGACTTGCCCGGTATGTCGGGCACCTGCGGCCGCGAGCCCGTCGCGATCAGGATGTGCTTTGCGCTCCAGGTGCGGCCCGCGACCTCGACCGTGTGCGCGTCGCGCAGCGCGGCGCGCCCGCGTACGATCTCCACTCCGGCCGCGGCGAGCAGCCGCTCGTAGACCGCGTTCAGGCGCGCAATTTCCTTGTCCTTGTTCGCGACCAGCGTGCGCCAGTCGAAGCCCGGCTCGGCGAGGCTCCAGCCGTAGGCCGCTGCGTCCTCGAAATCGTCGCGAAAGTGCGCCGCGTAGGAGAACAGCTTCTTCGGAATGCAGCCGACGTTAACGCAGGTGCCGCCGAAGCGCCCGGACTCGGCGATCGCGACCCGCGCGCCGTAGTTGGCCGCGACCCGGCTGGCGCGCACGCCGCCCGAGCCGCCGCCGATCGTGAACAGGTCGAAGTCGTACTGCCCGGTGCGTTTCACTTCAGGTTGGGCAGGTTCAGCTCCACGAGCTCGAGCAGCGCGGACAGGGCGCCGTACTCGGGTTTGCCGCGCAGCAATTTGAGGCCTTGCCGCACTCGCTCCTCGATCTGCGCCCGCGGCATGCCCTCGATGCCATTGAGCAGCGCCTCGAGCTCGCCCAGGTTGCTGCCTGCGGCGCCGCTGCGCACCTCGGCCAGCCGCGCCTCGATTCCGGCGCGGTCCAGGTTGGTGACCAGCTTCAGCGTCTTGTCGTGCATGCTCATGGCGCTCTCCTTGAGCGTCTGGGTGGGGCGATCTTAGCCAGTTGGCGCAGGATTGGCTAGCCGATGACCCGGTAGCGGCCGGCCTCGACGCGCACGCCGCCTTCGGCTGCGAGCTTGTCCAGGTGCGCCTGCAGGGAACGCGCGGCCACCGCGTGCAGCTTTGCCGGGACTTCGTCGTACACGGCAGGCAGCAGCGTCTCGAGTGTCGACTCGCCGAGCCGCGCAAGCGCGGCGACAAGCTTCGCCTCGCGCGCGAGGCGGTGCGCGATCAGGCGCCGCAGCTCCCTGTGCGGAGTGCCGATCAGGTAGCCGTGTCCGGGCGCGAAGATCGCGAACTCCCCGGCAAGCAGCGCCTCGAGCGACGCGAGGTAGGCGCGCATGTCGCCGTCGGGCGGATTGATCACCACCGTCGAGCCCTGCATCACGTGATCGCCGGTGAACAGCATTCCGGTCTGCTCGAGCAGGTAGCAAAGGTGATTCGAAGCATGGCCGGGCGTGTGCAGCGCGCGCAGCGAGATGTCCCCCAGTGCGAGCCTCTCGCCGTGCGCGGGCACGCGCTCGGGCACGAAACCCTGATCCTGGCTCTGGCCGTGCGGCGCCGGGCGGCCGATGAGTTGCGCGCCGGTCGCTGCGCGGATCGCGGCCGCGG
>JBAUTD010000357.1:0-1863 GCA_049582045.1 Burkholderiales bacterium | reverse complement strand
ATGCCGACCATCGCGACGACGCCGTCGATGCCGTTGGTGGCCACCGTCGCCTCGGCGGCCTTCTCCGACGAAAAGCAGATGCCGGTCATCCGGTGCCCGAGCAGCGCGCGCAGCTTGTCCTTGGCGGTGATCACCGCCACCGACGCGCCCGCGGCGGCGAACGCGGCGAGCAGCGTCGGCGCGCGCAGGTACTTGGGGTCGTTCATCATGACTTCCGTTCCGCTTTCGCGGTCGTAGAAGTAGTTGCCGCAGATGCCGTGCAGCGCGGGCGGCGCGCCGGTGACGATCGAGAGATTGTTCGGGTTGGTGAAGCTCGGCACCACGCACTCGGCGGTGAAGGCCGAGCCTCGTTGCAGCGTGCGCGCGAACCACGGCGCGGCGCCCGCGCGCACCGCCTCGTCGATGTAGGCGCTTTCGCAGCCGTCGACGCACACCGCGACCAGCGGCTCGCGCGGCCAGCGGTAGCGCCGGCCGTTGACTTCGATGCCTGATTTACGATCCATGAGGTGAAATAATCGGGGTCAGACCCCATTTTTCCACGTGCAGGCATGAAACGCGACCTTCTCTCCCTGCTGGCCTTCCTCGCGCTGTGCTTCGCGTTCGCCGCGGCGGGCGGCGCAGTGACCGCGACCTCGGTGCACGGCTGGTATCAGGCGCTCGCCAAGCCGCCGTTCAATCCGCCGGACTGGCTGTTCGCGCCGGTCTGGAGCGTGCTCTACCTCATGATCGCGCTCGCGGGCTGGCGGTTGTGGCGCCGGCGCGCGATGGCGGGAAGCCCTGCGGCGCTGCGCTGGTGGGGGCTGCAGCTCGGGTTCAATCTGTCCTGGTCGTTCGTATTCTTCGGCGCGCGCCTGCCCGGCGCGGCGCTGGCGGACATCGTGCTGCTCGTCGGCGCGATCGCCGTGACGATCCTGCTGGCCGCGCGCGTCGACCGGGCCGCCGCCTGGCTGCTCGCGCCGTACGCGGCGTGGGTCGCGTTCGCCGCGGTTCTCAACGCGGCGATCTGGTACCTTAACTAGACGATGGCGAGCAAGTCTTCCGACACCTCCTCCGAGGCGAGGCTGCTGGGCAAGCCGGCGCGCGGCTGGCGGCGCAAGGCGTTCGAGGTGATCTTCGAGGCCGACACGCCGGCCGGGCGGGGCTTCGACGTCGCGCTGCTCGCGGTGATCGTGGCGAGCGTGGTGACGGTGATGCTCGACAGCGTCGCCGCGGTGGGCGGGCGCTATCCGCTCGTGTTCGACGTGCTCGAGTGGGGCTTCACTCTGGTGTTCTCGGTCGAGTACGCGCTGCGCATCGCCTGCGTCGAGCGGCCGGTGCGCTACGTGCGCAGCTTCTTCGGCCTGGTCGACCTGCTGGCGGTGCTGCCGACCTACCTCGCGCTGCTCTTTCCGGGGCTGCAGACGCTGATCGACATCCGCATGCTGCGCCTGCTGCGTGCGCTGCGGATCCTCAAACTCACCGCCTACGTGCGCGAGTACCGCGCGCTCGGCCTCGCGCTCGCCGCGAGCCGGCGCAAGATCCTGGTGTTCATCGGCACGGTGGCGATCGCGGTGACGCTGCTCGGCACCATCATGTACGTGGTCGAAGGGCCCTCGAACGGCTTCACCAGCGTTCCGGTCGCGGTGTACTGGGCGATCTCGACCATGACCACGGTGGGCTTCGGCGACATCACCCCCAAGACCGACCTCGGGCGGGCGATCGCGAGCCTGATCATGCTGCTGGGCTGGGGCATCCTCGCGGTGCCGACCGGCATCGTCACCGCCGAGATGACCAGCCGCCGGCTGAGCGAGGCGCGCGATGCGCGCAGCTGCGAGGAGTGCGGCAGCAGCGAGCACTCGCCGCGCGCCAGACACTGCGCCGAGT